>CAZIPU010000021.1:12099-18821 GCA_964541005.1 uncultured Syntrophales bacterium
AGTTCGTTCTTATCCGAGAAATAGAGGATGAACTCCTGCTTTTCCTTTCCGGCCGATCCCCCGGCCACGCCGCTTACAGGTGGGTAAACCATGTTGAAAATGGAAACAAAAAAGAACACGAGAAACCCGAATACGGCCACGCCGATTGCACTTAGAATGGCGATGCGTTTCCCCTTCCGGATCTTCCTGTTTTTCGCTTCCGCCGACCGGCGTTCTTTTTTCGTCGCCATCTCCCTGACACCTCTTCCTGTAAAAACGGAAATGTACGTTAGGGTATTTTAACCACGCTGTCAAGCAAAGAAGCGGCGGATTCCCTTGTCCCGGAAGGCTTTCCCGGACCGGCGAAACCGTTTTCCCGGGACTTCTTTTATGCCACCCCCCCAAGGATTTTGCCTCCTGAGCCAATCAGAAAAACAGACCTGCTGATGCCCTCGTATTTCCTTCCGTACATCGATTTTTCACCCTTCGCTCCGTAATGACATAATCGAGATCGGTGAGAATGGGTGATCCGTCTGTCGATTATGGAACCGTCTGCCGCTTTTCGCTAATGTGAAAAGTAATTCATAAAAAGGGAGGGTAAGCAAATCTTTCCAGCACTTTATGGTTGACATTCTTTTAAAATAGGCGTCCACTTCGTTTCAGAAAATCATGCCGGAAAGCTATTTAAACAAAACATAAAAAAGGAGGGAAAACATGGAGAGAAATCGCAGCACCAGGAAGAATTTCTTTTATACGGTCTTGATCATGGCGGCCGTCACGTTCACATTCGGGCAGATTGCCTTCGCCGCGCCGCCCAACCCCTTAACGGACATCAAATCCCAGGCGGGAACCGTCGGGCCGAAGCTATGCTCGGATCCCTCCGTGAAACTGGTGATGAACAAAGTTCTTATGGGCAATACGGCCAAGATTACCCTGACCGGCACCGTGTGTAATACCGGTCTGCGCGATTATCTCGGCACGGTTCCCATGGATGCCTTTTTCATGGTGATCACATGGCATCCGCCAAAGACGGCGGCCATGGAGTCGGATTTAAAGGTTTTCAGTCATAACGCCGTCGGGAACACCCTGAAAAAAGGGACCTGCAAGACCTTCACCCAAGTTTACACGATACCCGGTGTAACCAAGTGGGGCCACACGGCGACGACCAAAACGGAAAGGCAGGCGATCAAGGAATTTACATTCGGCGTGGACAAAAAATATCCCATGCAGGCCGGAGACACGTCTTTCTCCAAAGTGGAAAACTGCAAGATTGAAAACGACCGTGCATCAGCCACCGTTGAGTACATGGAGTCCCTGACCCAATTACCCCTGGGGCCGGGAAGCCTTCCGGACAAGGGGATCGTCCCGAAGGAAAGCCGCCCCGACTGGCTGAATCCCCAGCCGGAACCGCCCCTGCCGAAATGAGCAGATACAGGTAAAAATTAAGAAAGGAAAGAGACCCGGGGTCAACGTGGAAGGGATGAGGCCCGCAGCTTCATCCCTTCCCTGATCATGAATGAATTTGATTCATCCGGAATCAGGACCACGAACCAAGGCATCACCCCAGAAACCCACCAAGAATCAAACGCCCTCCATCATCTTAAATGCCCAGTTTTTCCCGGTTTCCCTCAATGTGGCCGAGAATCGCCTCAGCCGCCGCCGTGGCATCGGTCTCCACATGGAGAACACCTCCCGTCACATTACGGCAGTCCTCCGTCAGGAGCTTCACGAGATTCGGCGCACCGGTCACGGTCGGAACGGGATTGACGTAGGTGTAGAGGCCGAAGGCCAGGGCAAAAATTGCGTCGATTGTGGCCTTCTGCTCCATGTACTCCGGCGCCACCGCTGCCAGAGGGAGATCGGGAACGGCCACACCGCCTAAAGCTGCGGAAACGGCACCGATCAGGTCGGCGATACGCCCCGTATCGGTGCAGGTACCGTAGGAAAGAACCGGCGGAACACCCAGCGCACGGCAAATGACCGACAAACCCGGGCCAGCCATTGACGCTGCCTCGGGCAGGCAGAGGCCGGCCACCTGCATGGCCGCGTTGCCGCAACCCATGGACAAAACCAGGATATCCCGTTTGATCAGTTCCTTCGCCATCCGGACCGTGTGGACATCCTGCCCCGAATCCCGGAGGGTGGTACAGGAAACCAATCCGGCGATGCCCCGGATGGCGCCGCTTTTGACAGCATCCAGGAGGGGATCCAGCGTTCCGCCCAAGGCAGCGAGAATACTTTCCGTGGAAAATCCGACGACCGCTTCCCGGGTGGGAAGCCCCTTTACCGGCGTTACGGTTGCCCGGCGCTCCTTGAAGTTTGCGATTGCCATTTCGATCAGCTCCGCCGCCTGAGACTCCGCCTTGTCCGGTTCGTAGTTGATCCGTTCCGTGATCCCTTCAAAAGCAACGAGGTCGCTCACGGGAACAAGGCGGACATGATACCGCTCGGCGTAGAGGGGATCGACGGGCATACAGCAGTTCATATCGCAGGCAAACAGGTCGACACAGCCGCTTGCCAGGACCGCATCCTGCATGATCCAGTTCCCGACAAAACCATAGAAGGCATCATCCATTTCCCAGCGCTGCAGCATCTCCTGGCCGGTTTCGATGGAGGCGATGATACGGAGGCCCTTCGCTCCCACCTCTCTTGCCTTTTCCTGCCACTCGGGCCTCCTTGCCAGTTGCACCATGGCAAAACCGAGAAAGGGTTCATGGCCGTTCGGAACGACATTGACGTAATCGGCATCAAGAACGCCCAGATCCACCCGCGCCCTGTGGGGACGGGGTATCCCGAACAGGATATCCTGACAGAATTCGTTTACGATCTGGCTCTGGTAGGCCATGGCAACAGACATACGCATCGCCTTCAGGGCAAGACTGGCATAATACCCGTCCACGTTGGTCAGGCAGGAACTCGTCGCCCGCATCATTTCTCCATGGATGCCGCCGGGAAAGAGGTCGAGCTTCCGCCACAGGGTCCGGCGTTCTTCCGGAGCCAGGGCCTTGACAATCCGGCTCGGTTCATCGAATTTCCGGTTGAAATCCATTTCCACAAAATCGCAAAGGGCCCAAACCATGTCCCTTTCGGAACCGTCTCCGGACAAGCCGAGTCTTTGGGAGAAGGCTTTAAGTTTTTCCGGTTCCCGAATGACAAAGGGTGTCAGACCCCGGGCAGTCGCCCGGAGAGTTTTGATGGTCTGTTCCGTATGGTAGTGATAGGTGGATGCTCCCATGACATTCCTGAGCAGCATCATCCGCATGGCCATCCCGTCCGCCGAAATACCGCAGACGCCGCGTTTCCCCTTTTCAGCGTCGGCACGGCAGGGGCCGTTGGAACAAAGATCGCATCGCACCCCGCCCATGCAGAAGGGACATCTTTTGTCCGGATCGCCGAATCCCTGGGCCTCGTAACGGTCCCAGATATTGGTCATCCCGTCCTGCCTGATCCGTTCGTAAACTTTCAATACAGACTCATGGTATGAAATTCTGTCTTTTTCCATCTTTTCACCTCTTACCTTGGCTGTGTTGAAATAGAGTCATTTAACCGCTTCCGTTGACGCTTCTTCCGTCATGATTTTTATGAAGGCATCGTCCAGATCCGCATCCGGTTTTTCCGGGCAGGCACTCCGGACAATTTCCGCCGGTGTCCCCGAGGCAACGATCCGGCCGGCATTGATCATGACGATCCGGTTACAATGCAGGGCATCGTCCATATAATGGGTCGTCACAAAAATCGTCATGCCGCCTTCGGCAAGTTTGACGATAAACTCCCAGAAAGCCTCCCTGGTAACAGGGTCTACACCGGAGGTTGGTTCGTCGAGAAAGAGGATATCGGGTTTGTGCAGGAGGGCGCACCCCAACGCCAGCCGCTGCCGGAGCCCCGGAGGCAGTTCCCGGGTCAGGCGGTTCTTCGCTTCTTCCAGCCGCGTCATCCCGATAATCCACCGGATCCGCTCATCCCAGAGCGCTTCGGGGACACAATACACCCCCAGATAAAAACGGAGATTCTCAAAAGGCGTCAGATCCTCATACAGGGAAAACTTCTGGGACATATAGCCGATAGACGCCTTGATCTCCTCCGCTTCGGTCCGAATATCGTGACCGGCCACCGTCCCCCCGCCTGATGTGGGACTGAGAATCCCGCAGAGCATGCGGATCGTCGTCGATTTGCCCGAACCGTTAGACCCCAGGAAGCCGAATATTTCCCCACGTTTTACGGAGAACGAGATTTTATCGACGGCAACGAATTTGCCGAAGCGCTTCTCAAGGTTCTTGACGGTAATGACATCAGAGGTTGAAGGCGCCATGAACAAGATCCTTGTCCGTTTTCCTGATGATCCCCTTGATCGCCTCCTCCAGGCTGGGCGCATCCCCCCGGAGCGCATCCGGCGTTGCCACCGCCAGCAGACTGGAGCGATGCATGATGCCCAGATGGCGGCACTGTTCCCCCTCATCCATGTAGGCCGTCGAAACCAGGATGGTCATACCCCGGTCCCTCATTTCCGTCAGCATCCCCCAGAATTCCCTCCGTGAGACGGGGTCTACACCATTGGTCGGTTCGTCGAGAACCAAAAGACGGGGTTCGTGGACCAGAACACACGCCAGGCCCAGCTTCTGTTTCATCCCCCCGGAAAGGTTTCCCGCCGTGCGGTTCATAAAGGGAAGAAGACGGGTAAAACCGAGGTAGCGCTCTTTTTTTTCGGCCCGGTCCTTCCCGGTTATACCGTAAATATCGAGGAAAAAATCCATATTCTCCTCAACCGTCAGGTCCTGATAAAGAGCGAATCGCTGAGGCATGTACCCCATCCGCTTCTTGATCTCCCCGCGACCGGACGTGACATCAAATCCGTCCACTGTAATGCTTCCCTCCTGAGGTTTGAGCATCAGGGCGATCATCCGCATGAGGGTTGATTTTCCCGCCCCATCGGAACCGACCAGACCCCAGATCGTCCCCTCGGGCACGCTGAAGCTGACATCTGCAACCGCCATGACGTCGCCAAAGGACATGGAGACATGGTCGACGACAACGACCGGCTTGACCGGCAAAGTATCTATCATGGTGAAACCGCAGCATTGGATCCCTTGCGGGACCCCATCTGAATTGTTTTTCCAGGCAATGGACTATTTCAGCCAGGCATCGGCGGGCATTCCCGATTTCAGATCCAGGTTCGGATTGGGAATCGACACCTTGACCAGATAAACGAGTTTCACCCGTTCTTTCCGGGTCTGAATCATTTTTGGTGTAAACTCGGCCTCCGGAGAAATGTACGACACCGTCCCTTTATACACCTTGTCGGGAAATGTATCGACCCGCACCTCGACCCGCTGCCCCGGCTTGACCTTCCCGATTTCCGTCTCATCCACAAAGATCTTCAGATCGACCGTGGACAGATCGGCCATGGTCATGACATCCTGTGCCGGGGTCACCACTTCGCCGGGCTCCACGTTCCGACTGGTGATGATCCCCCCGACGGGCGCTTGCAATTGTGCATACGAGAGTTGAATTCCCGCCTGCTGCAGGGCGGCTTCTGCGGAGGCCAGTTGCGCCTTCGCACCCCGCACCTCGGCCTGGGCGGCATCGATCGTTTCCAATCTGCTTCCCTCCCGCGCCAGGTCATAGGCTTCGGCACCCCGCTCGTAGTCTCGAAGAGCCACTTCGTAACGCAGCCTGACCGTATCCCATTCCTTTTCCGAAACAATGCTGTTCTGGTAAAGCCGCTGGTACTTGATCATGTTTTTCTTCGCCTCCTCCATGACGGCCTTGGAGGACAGGAACGCCTGACGCGACCGTGCGATATCCTGGGGCCGATTCCCGGTCGTGATTTCTTTGAGCCGCGCGGAAAGGGCGTTCAAAGCGGCCTGAGAACGATCGTAATTGGCTTTGGCCTGATCATGCCGAGCCTGTAATTCCGCGATATCCAGTTCCGCCAGGACGTCGTTCGCCGAAACGGCATTGCCCTCATCGGTAAAGACTTTCAGCACCTTACCCGCGACCTGGAAGGAAAGATGATGCTGTGTGGCTTCGATGCTCCCTGAATAATAAAGGTCGCGATTCCGATTTCTCCACTGCCCGAAATAGACCAGTGAGGCAACCAGAGCCAGAAGAAGGATAAACCCGATGATGATTTTCTTTTTCAAGTGACCATCCTCCAGAGTTTTGCAATTTATAACACCTTTAACGGAATTAGTTGAGTAAAAAAAGCCCCCGTTCCCTTTGAAGGGGAGCGGGGGCTTCCGTGTTAATTGTAACTTAAAAAAGACTTAACAGCCGCAGACAGCGTCCTTCGACACCAGCTTGTCCGGTGAGTTCACAGCAATGCTCTTCAAAAGGGTCAAGCGTGTTTCCAGCGTACCCTGAAGATGCGCGATCTGCTCCTTGCTCAGGTGGCGGAACTTGCCGACCATGCTCAGGTAATCCTTCAGCGTATGCGTCGGATGCGCGATCAGCTCCGGATTCGAAAAGTTCATCTGGCCTGTCGACTTCTCGTACTCCCACAGGGGGAAGAAGTTGCAGCCCACCGCACGCCGTTGAACTTCGATCGTTTTGTCCTGGGGATAACGCCAACCCGTCGGACACGGTGAGAAGATGTGCATGTACGCAAAACCCTTCTTCGACGCCGCAATCGCCTTCGCCAGCTTCCGGTGGAAATCCTCGATGTTCGCCATCACCGCCGTCGCCACGTACTCGCAGTTATGAAGCATCATGATCACCGGCATGTTCTTGCTGTCGCCGGGCTTACC
>CAZIPU010000022.1:0-18725 GCA_964541005.1 uncultured Syntrophales bacterium
GAAAACGGCTGTACCGTTCCATGGACCCGCTGACATCACAGAGAAGGACGATGTGTGTCCGGTTGATCTTCCGGGTTTTCCAGGCCAGATCGATGATGTCGCCGCCGAAACGCAGGTTTTTCCGCAGGGTCCGTCTCAGGTCGAAGAAATCCTTCTTCCTGCTGGCCTTTTTCCTGCGGCTTTCCCGGACCTTCATCCGCTGGGTGATCATGGCGATGGCCTTCTTGATCATGTCCAGGTCTTCGGACCCGAAGTCTCCGAAATCTTTTTCCTTCAGCCGTTCCGCCGGACTGTAGGTGGGGGCCTCCGATTCTTCCAGGTTCTCCTCGGGGTTTTCTCTTGCGGCATCTCCCAGGGGGAATTCATCTGCCATTTTCTTTTCCAGGTTGATCGGAGAATCCTGCGGGGAGGTTTTTTCCTGTCCTTCAATGGGCTGTGTTGTCTGTTCTTTTTCGGCAAAATCCCAGAAGCTGTAAAAAATGCGGTCAAAGACGGGGATATCGTCATGATAGGAGACGAGGTTCGTTTTCATGGTGGCGTAGAAGTCGGCAAACTTCAGAACGTCAATAAAATTGAGGGCCCGGCAGGCATCGATTTCCTGCCTCATGGTCAACTTGATGCCCTCTTTTTTCAGCTCCCGGCAGAAATTGATGAAGTGCTGAAAAAAGAGCGATGAATTTTTACAGCCCTTTTTCTTGACCGGAGCCGGTCCGTTCCCGTTCATGACATCCCCTTAGGCGATATTGATGGGCGAACAGCCGCCGCAGGTTTCCGATGTGGCCTTGAACAGCTGTCTGAATTTATCCATGTCTTCCCGGTACTTCATGATGCAGCCCAGGGTCTGCTCGATCGTTTCTTCATCCAGGGCTTCTTTGTTCAAAGCCACCAGGGCCTGTGCCCAATCGAGGGTCTCCGCGATGCCCGGCGACTTGAGAAGATCCATGGTCCGTATTTTCTGCATCAGGGCGCAGACCTGCTGGGCCAGTCCACGCTGCACTTCCGGTACTTTCTTGAGCATGATGCTCAATTCCTTTTCGAAGGAGGGGTAATCGATCCAGTGGTACAGGCAGCGCCGTTTCAGGGCGTCATGGAGTTCCCGTGTTCCGTTGGAAGTGACGATGACATAGGGGATGACCTTGGCCTTGATCGTTCCGATTTCGGGAATGGTAATCTGAAAATCCGAGAGCACTTCCAGCAGGAACGCTTCGAATTCTTCATCGGACCGGTCGATTTCATCGATCAGAAGCACGACGGGAACATCGGAATCGGACGTGATCGCTTCGAGGAGCGGACGGGTGAGGAGAAACTTTTCACTGAAAATGGTCTTTTCAATATTGTCGTCCTGGCCCGAACGACCGGTTTCTCCCTGTGCCTGGGCGATCTTGATGGCCAGGATCTGCTTGGGATAATTCCATTCATACAGGGCATGGCTGGAATCGAGACCGTCATAGCATTGCAGGCGGATCAGTTTGGTCTGCAGAATTTGCGCGATGACTTTTGCCACCTCCGTTTTGCCGACGCCGGCTTCTCCTTCCAGGAGCAAGGGTTTGCCGAGAGCCTGGGCCAGATAGATGGATGTGGCCAGCGATCTTTCGCAGATATAATTCGCCCTTTCCATGGCGCTTTGGACTTCGTCTATTGATTTCAGCATGTTTTCTCCCCTATGGTTGGTTAAACAAAATGGTTGCTTCCCTCATCCTGAAAAACCAATGTAATCATTCTGCTTCGGGGAAGCAATACACGTTAGTCGGAACAACAGGCATGTTTCGCATCAGATCCTTCGCTGTAACGGACCTGAATAATCTCGGCCATGATACTGACGGCAATTTCCCCGGGCGTTTCCGCCTTGATGTCCAAGCCGATCGGAGAATGAACACGATTTTCAATATCTTCCCGGGAAAACCCCTTGGATATCAGATTATCGAAAACCTGCCGTGTTTTCTTCCTGCTCCCGATCATGCCGATATATCCGGCCTTGGTGGTGACGGCCCATTCGAGGACTGCCTGGTCATGAGTATGTCCGTGGGTAACGATCACGATGAAAGCCGATTGATTGACGGCGAGCTTTTTGAATATGTTTTCATATTCCTCAGCCATAATTTCATCCGCTTCGGGGAAACGTTCCCGATTGGCGTATTCCGGCCGATTATCGCAAACGACGACGCGGAAGTCCGTCATCTTGGCAATGCGTGCGAGATAGAACCCGATATGACCGGCGCCCAGAATATAAATGGCGGATTTGGGTACAATGGCTTCGATATAAACGGTGGCAACGCCACCACAGATCATTCCGCCTTCTTTTCCGCCGGTTAAATCGAAGTGAACCATTTTGGGGATGCCGTTCTCGATGACCTTTTCCGCTTCTTCCCGGACCATCTTTTCCATCAGTCCCCCGCCGATGGTTCCCTCGATGCCGCCGTCCTGGCGGATCAGCATCTTCGCACCCTGTTCCCGTGGAGTCGACCCGTCCGTGGAAATCAAGGTGGCCAGGGCCGCGCATTCTCCCCTGTTCTTAACTTTCAGAATTTCTTCATAGATGTCGCCCATTCTCTGTCCTCCGCAACCGGTGCCCCAAACAGGCTTTTGAATCAACATAATTTTGAAATGATTGAATAAAACTGCGTCAGTCTCACCTTTTCCATACAGGTTGTCAATATAAAATAGAATAATAGAGATCGATCAGGGAACCTACGGAGGTTTTATATCGTTTTTTTGTGTACAAATAATAGGAGCTTAACGAGGTGTATTTAAAAAATTCTCTTGACAGTTAAAAAAAAAGGAGTATTTTGCACCCCAGTACCGGTGATCAAGATCACCGAAGGGTTTGAAATTTACGAAAGGAGGTGCAATTAGATGAAGAAGGTATTTGCAATTATTCTTTCCATGCTCTTGGTAGCAACGATCTCTTTTGCAGTCGTTGGTTGCAAGAAGGCTGAAGAGCAGAAACCGGAAGAAGCGGCAGTTGAGGCTCCCGCTCCTGAGGCAGCACCGGCTCCCGCTCCTGAGGCAGCTCCGGCTCCGGCAGCCCCTGAGGCAGCCCCCGCAGCACCTGAAGCTCCCGCAGCCCCTGAAGCTCCGGCAGCAAAGTAATTCAGAAGAATCGGTTTGTAAAAGAATAGAGGGTCGATTATCGTGTTTTGGTGATCGGCCCTTTTTTCATGGTTTTTTTGTCTTGAGCCGCTTTTCTGTCTGTGTTATTTTGAATTCAATAAAGGGATTTCCCGATATCGGTTACTTGCCGAATGATTGATTGCTGTGGATAATCGAACGGAACAATTCAATTCAATAGCTTGAGAAAGGAGAAGAGATCATGACCATGAAAACCAGTGATTTCCTGAAAGGGGCGCTGATTGGCGGACTGATCGGTGCCGCCGCGGGAATCCTTTTCGCTCCCAAAAGCGGTAAGGAAACCCGGGAGGACATTGCCCGCAAGACCGACGAGATCATCAAAAAGGCCAAGGAAGAATATGAGGTCGCCCTGGAAAAAAGCAAAAAGGCTTACGAAACGGCGATCAGAAAAGCGAAGGAAATCCAATCGATGGCTCGGGAAAAGGTGGATGATGTCGAGGAATCCGTAACCGAACTGACGGAAAAAGGAAAAGAAACGTTGCTGGACAATAAGACACGCCTGAAGAAAGCGCTTGATGCGGGAATCGAGGCCTTCAAGGAAGAAAAAGGCAGGACGGACGCTTAACCATTCAACGATTGATCCGCGGGTGCATGCGATGCTTGAAATCAGCTTTGTTATCCTGAGTATAGCCTTCCTGCTGCTGGCGGGTTCCCTGGCGGCGGTGTTCTTCCAACTCTGGAGGATGTTGCAAAGGCTTCTCCCGGCCATTGAGCATCTGAACCGCTCCCTGCCGGGAATTCTCCGGAATGTGGAAGACATTACCGCTCACATTAAGGATACGTCGTCCCAAGTTCATTTTCAGGTGGAAAATCTTTCGAACCGGCTCAATCAGGTTCACGCCCTGCTGGCCGTGATTCCGGTGGTGGAAGACAGGTTGAAAGCCGGTCTTCTCACCCCCGTTCTCGGCGGGGGACGAAACCTGGCGGCTTTATGTAAAGGGGTTTCCGCATTTGTCCGTACCTTTGTTGCCTGGGGCAACCGGGCGGAAAGGTTTTGACGGCTGAGGCCAATTTGAGGTTTTACGGTGGGGAAAGTCAGTTTCGGCAGCAAATGGGGCCGCGTAGAGACAAAAATTAAAAAGGATCCTTCACAACCGGTCCGCTCTGCCGAGGAAGTCGTCAGGGAAATCAAAAAGAACAGCCAGAAACCGCCGGGCGAGGATTACCGCGAGCGGTCCCTCCGCCTTCACGGTCTGGTCTGCGCCCGTTGCGGCAGGCAGTTCGATGAGACAAACCGGCAGCTTTTGACGGTTCATCATAAGGACGGAAATCATCAGAACAATCCTTCCGACGGCAGCAACTGGGAGAATCTCTGCGTGTATTGCCACGAAGACGAACACAGCCGGGGGCTTCTTGGGGAATACTACGAGGGAACTTTGCACGCGCGGGAGGCGAATGTGGTTTTCGCCGATACGCCTCAAAGGGGGAATTCGGAGACGGGCCTGGGCAGTATGGCGGAAAAATTAAGAAAAGCCCTGGAAAATCGGGGGAAAAAGGGCTGAAGCCTCCGGGCATGATCCGTCAAAGGGGTTGTTCCGAGTTCTTTCCTGCGCCCGAGGATGCCCCACCCGGCGGCCGTCATCCGCGTTTCATCCGTGGTTCGTTCTTACGATCTTTCCCCCTTAATTGTCATCCTGAGCGAAGCGAAGGATCTCTCTTTTTGTGCACTTGAGATTCTTCGTCGCTGTTGCTCCTCAGAATGACAAAAAAGCTTGCGAGCCTTTGAACAACAACCCTGTTATGCCCGCCAAGCAATAACTTTCTCACCGTCCGATAGCACTCAAGGGAATATCCGGGCCGATAAATCCAACCATTTGGGGTTCTGCGATTCGATCAACGCAATTTTTTTCGATCTTAGCCAGCCCTTTATCTGCTTTTCACGTGCAATGGCCGAAAGCACATCTGCTGTCTGTTCGTAGTACAGAAGAACATTCAAATTATACCTGGATGTAAAACCCGGAACGAGTTTGTTTTTATGTTCGTATATGCGACGCTCAAGGTTGTTGGTCATTCCCACATAGAGCGTTCTCGATTTGTTTGTGAGGATGTAAACGTAGTAATTGCCCATGAGCTTTTATTCCGCCGATGAGATTCTTCGTCGCTGTCGCTCCTCAGAACGACAAAAAAGCTTGCCTGCCTCAGACAAAAAAATAGTGCAATTCAGAATGACAAAAGCCGCCGCTCTTCGGAATGACGAAAGCGGCAGGATGTTCTTCGGTGTGTGTCCGGTGTCATTTTAACCGCCGGTCTTTCCATGGCTGTCATCCTGAGTGCCGTTTCACCCTCAGGGTGTGTCATCCTGAGCGAAGCGAAGGATCTCGCTTTTTGTGCACTTGAGATTCTTCGTCGCTGTCGCTCCTCAGAATGACAAAAAAGCTGCCGCTCCTCAGAATGACAAAAAAAGGCGCTCCTCGGAACCACGAAAAAAGCCGGTGCGTCTTGGAATGACAAGCAAAAAGCCGGCGTGCTCAGGCATGACCGTGCGCAGATTCCTATTCGACCCGAAACGTCAGACCGTCCCCGTCCCCGCGGGTCACCATCTTGTCTCCCACGGACGTTCCGCAGTAAATACACGTATAGTCGTATTTGTCCCCTTCGGCCAGGACGAGCAGCAGCCTTTTCCTCACCGGGACGGCCTTGCGGCACTTGGGGCAGAAAAGTTCCGTCGCGTCGAAATCTCTGTAGGAACCATTTGTCATCTCAGTCTCCGTCGGGGATTTCTTTCAGGTTTTCCAGCCAGGCCCTGGCTTCGCCGTCGCTCGGCGCCCGGTAATCACCACGAGGCGAGAGGGAACCGCCGGACCCGACCTTCGGGGCGTTCGGGATGCAGGATCGCTTAAACTGGCTGATCTGGAAGAAGCGGTAAAGAAACACGCCCAGCCAATGCTTGATTTCCTTCAAGGAATATTCATGCTTGTCCTGCTCCGGCATGCCGGGCCAGCGCCCTCTTTTCTTATCGCGCCAGGTGCAGTAGGCCAGGAAAGCGATCTTCGCCGGCAGGTAGCCGAAACGGGAGGTGTAGAAGAGGTTGAAATCCTGCAGCTCGTAAGGCCCGACGACCTCTTCCGTCTTCTGGGACGGTTGATCACCTGTGTCCCCGGGGATCAGTTCGGGGCTGATTTCCGTTCCCAGGATATCCAGGAGCGTCCGGGATGCCTCCGCCGAAAACTGGCCGGAGGACGCCACCCAGCGGATGAGGTACTGAATGAGGGTCTTGGGGACGGAGGCGTTGACGTTATAGTGGGACATGTGGTCGCCCACGCCATAGGTGCACCATCCGAGGGCCAGCTCGCTGAGGTCTCCCGTGCCGACGACCAGCGCGTCCAGCAGGTTGGCGAGGCGGAACAGGTGGGAGGTCCGTTCCCCCGCCTGAACGTTCTCGAAGGTAATGTCGTAAACGGAATCGCCGTTGTGAAAGGGATGCCCGATGTCCTTCAGCATCTGCAGGCAGCTGGGACGGATGTCGATTTCGTTGGCATCCACGCCGAGGGACTGCATGAGTTTCCGGGCGTTGTTGAGGGTTCTCTCCGTCGTGGCGAAGGCGGGCATGGTGTAGCCCTTGATGTTCGATCGGGGGTATGCCAGCAGGTCCATCGTCCGGGCGGCGACGATCAGGGCGTGGGTCGAATCCAGTCCGCCGGAGACGCCGATGACGACGTTTCTGATTCCCGACGAAACCAGGCGTTTCGCGAGCCCCTGGACCTGGATGTTGTAGGCTTCGTAACATCGCTGTTCGAGTTTTGCCGGGTCCGCCGGGATATAGGGGAACCGGGAATACTCCCGGTCGAGCAGGAGCCTTTCCTCCTGCGGGGTTGTAACTTCAAAAGAGATCCTGCGGAAATTTTCCAGTGTCCGCCGGTGGATGCGGGTGCTCTGGCCGAAACTGTTCAGGCGCATCCGGTCCTGGATAAGGCGGTCGAGGTCTATATCGGCGTAGATGACCTGGGGCTTCCGGGAAAAGCGTTCCGATTCGGCCAGGAGGTTGCCGTTTTCGTAGATCATGGCCTGGCCGTCCCAGGCCAGGTCCGTCGTCGATTCGCCGGGACCGGCGGCGGCGTAAAGATACGCGGAGACGCAGCGGGCGGATTGGTTGGCCGCCAGGTCGTGACGGTATTCCGATTTACCGATGGTCACGTTGGAGGCCGAAAGATTCCCGATGACGGTTGCGCCGGCCATGGCGGCGAAGCTCGATGGGGGAACGGGGACCCAGAGGTCTTCGCAGATTTCAATGAAAAACCGGAAGCCCGGGATGTTCTCCGCTTCGAAAAGGAGGTCGGCCCCGAAGGGAATGGCCTTCCGGCCGCAAAGATCGATCGTCCCCGTCGGCGCCTCTTCCGCAGGACTGAACTGGCGCCGCTCGTAGAATTCCCGGTAATTGGGCAGGTACGATTTGACGGCGACGCCCAGTATTTCACCTTTGTACAGAACGAGACCGCAGTTGAAGAGGCGTGCCTCCACCCGCAGGGGCGCGCCGACCACGATGATAATTGGCATATCGGCGGTGGCCTCCAGCAGACGCTCCAGGTTGTCGGTCACCCCTTTCAGGAGGGCGTCCTGGTGGAAAAGGTCTTCATTGGAATAGGCGGACAGGCCCAGCTCGGGGAACAGGGCGAAGACCGCCTTCCCCCGGGCCGCTTCCCGGGCCGTCTCGATCGTCCTGTCCGTGTTGAAGTACGGATCGCCGACCTTCACGTCGGGAACGCAGACGGCCGTCCGGATGAATCCCTGGTGGTACAGGTTGAAAAAAGATTTTCCGCCCTTCGTTTTCATGTCATTCCTTCTCCACGTAGGCGTAAGCGCTGTGGTTGTGAATGCTCTCCAGGTTTTCCGCCTCCACGCTGTACCAGGTGAAATTGTCGATCCGGTTCAGGCGCAGGGCGACGTTTCTCACGACGTCTTCCACGAACAGGGGATTTTCATAGGCTTTTTCCGTGACGTACTTCTCGTCGATCCGTTTCAGGAGGGAATAGACTTCCCCGCTGGCGGAATCTTCGACGATACGGATCACGTCCTCGATCCAGAAAAATTTCTGAAAACGGAGTTTCACTGTCACCATGCCGCGCTGGTTGTGGGCTCCCGCCACGCTGATTTCCTTCGAGCAGGGGCAGACCGTCGTGACGGGGACCACGACGCCGACGAGAAAATCCGTCTTGTCGCTGCCGTTTTCACCGGAGAAGGTACAGCGGTATTCCATCAGACTCTTCGCATGGGAAACCGGGGCGGTCTTTTCGATGAAATAGGGGAATTCGATTTCCATGTGGGCCGATTCGGCGTGGAGCTTTTCCCTGCAACGTTCCAGAATCCGGTGGAATGTCCGGATGTTGATCTGGCCGCGGAATTCGTTCAGGATTTCCACGAACCGGCTCATGTGGGTTCCCTTGAAACGGTGGGGCAGGTTCACGTACATGTTGATCGTGGCGTTGACCGGCTGGG
This sequence comes from uncultured Syntrophales bacterium, assembly GCA_964541005.1. GTDB lineage: Bacteria > Desulfobacterota > Syntrophia > Syntrophales > JAAYKM01 > JAAYKM01. The sequence continues at coordinate 8,563 of CAZIPU010000022.1, forward strand.
TGCCCTTGTCCCGGTCCAGGACGGTGATCGGGTACTTGATGCCCTTGACCCCGACTTTCCGGATGTCGATATGACGGTTGTCTTTCTGACTCTGGACGTCAATCATGACCCGGACCCGTGTAGCTGACCTTGGCGCTTTCCGACTCCCACACGGTGACGCGGGTCACCCGGATTCCCGGAGCGGCGGCTTTCGCGGAAAGCTGGTTGAAAATATAATTCGCGATGTTTTCCGACGAGGGGTTCTTCCCCTGGAAGATTCCGATTTCGTTCAGGTACTTGTGATCCAGTTCCCTGATGGTCCGTTCCGTCCAGTCCTTGAGGATGCGGAAATCGACGACCAGGCCCTCGCTGTCGAGCTGATCCGCCGCCACGGACACCTCGACGGTGAAGTTGTGGCCGTGCAGCTTTTCGCATTTACCGCCGATCTCCTTAAGGGAATGGGCGGCGGAAAAGGTGCGTTTAATCGTTACTTCGTACATTCGTTTTCCTCTGTTCTCACTGTTACCCGGGCTTATCTTTTTTTGTTAGGCGGTCATTCCGGGCAAGCGCAGCGCGACCCGGAATCCATTCCCGGGACTTCTTTCTTCAGACCATAATCCGGATACCGGTTCGGCTTTTGTTGCTTTGTCACGCCCCCAGCGAGGTCTTGATTCCGGCCTGCACCGGAATGACAATTAATTATTACATCGGCAAGTAAATATCAAAAACGTCATGCCGGACTCGATCCGGCATCCAGTCAAATCCATTATGGATTCCGTCTTTCGACGGAATGACAGGAATTAAGCAATTAAATTGCCGAAGTAATAATTATTTTTTTCATCCCGTAAATAAGATGTGTGTCTGCTTATATTGCTCATATCCACGTAAAAGTGGGGACTTTCACAGTGATCCTGTAGGTTTGCTTGTATAATATGAAGAGGAGTCTTGTAAAGAGAAAAACCGAACCGGTATTGTCCCTCCCTGATTCGTCATAACTTTGACGACGGTGCCGTCAATTGCATTACCCTGTAAAATCGAGACTTCCTCAATCGAACGCTTTGGATGAATCCATTAACCGCCTTGTCTCTGTTAAGAGATATTCCTTAATATCAGTACTTTATTGTCATCAGATGCCTTGCATGCCGGCCGGTGTCAACCCAGATGGAAATGAGTCGAAGAAAATGGCCCCCTGAATTTGCCCGGACAAACATGATTTCCGTGAAAATCACTTGGCGCTCTGTGAGAATAACGGATAAAAATCACTGGTACAGTTGAGGCGTATTTTAAAAGAATTCATTGGTGCCCGATATCACTCATTTTTCGATATATTCCCCTCCTTCCGGTCATGTTGGCATTCCTATTGCTAATAGAATGGCGACTGCCAATCCTCCCCGGAAAAGGGATGATTCAAAAAGTGATGAACCGGTAAAAAGTCCGTTTTTGTCATTCTGAGGAACGACAGCGGCGAAGAATCTTTTCAGCGTCACGGATTGTGAAAATGACGGGGGGTGATCGAGGGAATCCATGGCCGGCGAAAAACAGAAACGTTGTACAGAACAGGTATAATATTAAAAACTTAAACAGAGAGAAGGAGGAAAGGAAATGTTTCAGAAATTTCACAAGAAAAGAGGACAGAAAGGTTTCACCCTGATCGAACTCATGATCGTCATCGCCATCATCGGTATCCTTGCGGCCATCGCCATTCCGCAGTTCATGCAGTACCGTATCCGGGCTTACACGCGGGCGGCCCAGGCGGATGCCAGAGCGGCGTACACGGCGGCGATGGACTACTTCGATGATGTACCGAACGGAACTTTTGGCGTTGATGAAGCTCTTGCCCACGGATTCAAGTCCACGACTGGTGTGGACACAGATATTACTGAAGGTGGTCAGACCGCCTTTACGATCGTATCTTCACACACCGCCGGCGGCAGAACGACGACGGTGAATGCAAGCGGAACCACGGTAACCGAATAAAAGTAAGCGAGAACAGTAGTTTGTATGAGGGTGAGGGGTTTCCCCTCACCCTTTTTTTGATTGTACTGTTGCACAGGGTAGCCGATTGAACAGGAAATTATTTGAAAGCTCTGGAAAAGCAAAGGCGATTGTTTTACTGATCGGCCTTTTTCTGGTGTTGCTTGTTTCCTACGGCAACAACTTCGACAACGACTGGCACTTTGACGATCATGCCAACATCACGGAAAACCGAAACGTTCACCTTAAAACCCTGAATTGGGAAGATATTCGGAAATCTTTTTCATTTCAGGGAAAAATTTCTCGTCCCATGTCTTACCTGAGTTTTGCCCTGAACCACTATTGGGATGACCTAAATGTTTTCGGTTATCACCTCGTCAACTTTGCCATCCATTTCCTTGCCGCCATCTTCCTGTTCCTCCTGATTTACAGGACCCTTTCCCTTCCATCACTGCGGGACCGGTACGGCCCCTGTGCCCTGCCCGTGGCCTTTCTTGCGACGTTGCTCTGGGCGACGAGTCCCCTGCAGGTTACGGCAGTGACGATCATCGTTCAGCGGATGGCCAGCATGGCGGGCCTTTTTTATCTGATGACGATGTATTTCTATCTGCGGGGAAGAACTGCCCGGGGAAAGATTCAGGGGTATGTTTTTTTCTGCCTGGCTTTTCTGGCAGCCGTTCTGTCTGTCGGCACCAAGGAGAATGCCGCCATCATACCGGTGACGCTTTTCCTGTATGAACTTCTCTTCTTCCAGGATCTTTCTGGGGAAAACCTTAGAAAAATCCTAAAGTGGTCGTTGGTACCGGCCGTTCTTATGGCAGTGGCGGCGGGATTGTATTTATATACGAACGGCATTCTGAACGGTTATCAGGGACGGCCGTTTACCCTGGGTGAACGCCTGCTGACGGAATCAAGAATTCTGGTCTATTATATCAGCCTTCTTCTTTACCCGGCGGCGGAACGCCTGGCTTTGCTTCATGATATTCCGGTTTCGAAAGGTTTGTTCCAGCCCTGGACGACCTTTTTTTCAATCATCACGATCCTGTGCTTAATCGCTTTTTCGGTTCTTATGGCCCGAAAAAGACCCCTCGTCTCATTTTGCATTCTGTTTTTCTTTCTGAATCATCTGATCGAAGGAAGCATTATCCCTCTTGAGTTGATCTTTGAGCACCGCAATTATATCCCTTCCATGTTTTTCTTCGTTTTACCGGCTCTGGCCATTATCCGGGCCTGGGAATATTTTAAATGTAAGCCAATCTTTCGTTTTTCCCTTGTCATGCTGTGTGCCTTTCTGATCCTGGGACAGGTCTATATCGTTCATGCCCGGAATTATATTTTCCGTTCCGATTTTTCCCTCTGGCTGGACAATGCCGCCAGGTATCCCCATCTCAGCCGCGTTCATGTTCACCTGGCAAAGCATTACGCCGAAGCGGGTTATATGAAAACGGCTTTTCTCGAACTGTCCCGGGCCTATGAGCTTGACAACTATTCCAGCACTTTCCAGAAAGCCGAGGTCGAGTATGATCTGGGAGAAATGTGGCGCAGTGTCGATCAGGATGCAAAGGCCATAGAGTGCTATAAAAAGGCGCTGTCAACATACCCTCCATATACAGCGCCTCTGGCAGGCATCGCCCTGATCAAATGGAAGGAAGGAAAACTGCAGGAAGCCTTGGAGATGATGAAAAACGTCCTGATAAAAAGTCCGGACCGGCCGGAGTATCATGAGTATGCGGCGATTTTGCTCTTTTATCTTGGGCGTTACAGGGAAGCGGAAAAGATAGCGACGAAAGCTTTGTTGCTGGATGATAAGCGGCTCCAGCCGCTTATCGTTCGGGCCCAAATATCAAGAAAAGAAGGTAATTATCTCGATGCCGTCCGAATCTGGCAGATTATTCGCAAGGAAAGACCGGAGAGTCTTGATACGAAACTGGCCCTTATTGAAATTTATCATGAACTTGATGATGCCGTTTCTTTGAAAGACATGGTAGAAAATGTGCTGGCAGAGACTCAAGGACAGAGGATAGAGAATGTGATCCTTCAGATTGATCATGCCGTCATGTATTCGGCTTATCGCCCGGATGAAAAAACGTTGATAGAAGTGTTCCGAAGGTATGCCTCCCGTGCAAATCAGTAGCGATGCCAATATACCCTGCCTTCAAAAGAAGTTAATCATCAGTATCCTTCTGGCTCTTTCCGTTCTGATCGTCTACTGGTCGGTTCAGGAATTCAATTTCGTCTATGACGACCAGGATTACGTGACAGAGAATGCCCGTCTACAGCATGGGCTGACCTGGGAGAATCTGGGATGGGCCTTTATGGCGACGGAATGCGGGTTTTACCAGCCCTTGACCTGGCTGACCTATCTGGTGGATTTTGAATTATACGGGTTAAAAGCCGGGGGATATCACTGGACAAATTTAATCTTTCATCTGGCTAATACGGTGCTGTTGTTCTGGGTTCTGAACCTCATGACGGGTACCCTGTGGCGGAGCGCTTTTGTGGCCGCATTGTTCGCCCTTCACCCTTTACACGTGGAATCGGTCGCCTGGGTTGCAGAACGAAAGGATGTGGTCAGCGGTTTTTTCTGGTTCCTGACCATGCTGGCCTATGTCTTTTATGCCGGGAAACCGCGCATCGGTCGTTACGTCCTGGTTCTGGTCACATATATCCTGGGGGTTATGGCAAAGCCCATGGTCATCACCCTCCCTTTTGTCTTGATGCTCCTTGATTTCTGGCCCCTGGGGCGCGTTTCCGGTTATGCTGGGGTTGTGCTTTCGCGAAGCAAATCCATCCGGTTTCTCCTGGGTGAAAAAATTCCCCTGATTCTTGTTTCGATTGGGGGTGGATTATTGGCCGTCATCGGTGAAAAACAGATTGGTGCATTGAAATCCCTGGACTTCCTGCCCTTGGATGCCCGTTTTGCGAATGCCGTCGTATCCTACGTTCAGTATCTCTGGAGAATGGTCTGGCCTCTTGAGTTATCAGTATTTTATCCCCACCCCGGGCATTTTCCTTTTTCTATAGTGATGTTATCCGGAACGATTCTGATCGCTATTTCTCTTGCTGCCTGGTGGCGGCACAGGTCCCACCCCTACCTGGCTGTCGGCTGGTTATGGTTTCTGGGATCCATGGTGCCTGTTATCGGCGTGGTCCAGATTGGCAGCCATGCCAATGCCGACCGTTATACCTATCTTTCCCTTATTGGCATTTTTATTATTACAGCATGGGGTGTGCAGGCACTTTTACGACGCTTCCTTTTGGGGAAACGAATTTTCTTGGTTCTTATCATTGGCGTGTTCGTTGTCCTGAGCGGATTGTCATTCAGGCAAGTTCAATATTGGCAAAACAACGGGACGCTTTTTAGTCATGCCCTCGCCGTGACCCGGGACAACCATGTTGCCCATAACAATCTGGGGGCGGCACTCGCGAGAGAAGGCAAGATATCCGAGGCCATGGTTCATTTTAAGGAAGCTTTACGAATAAATCCTCCGTTTCCTGAGGCACTGTTCAATATGGGAACGTCCCTCTTCACACAACGAAAATACGCACAAGCCGTGCCTTTTTATTTGAAGTTCCTGGAATTGGAGCCTAAGAGTAAGGTTATGGATGCCTATAATAACGTGGGGATTGCCCTGATGCAGGAGAAGAAATCTCGTGAAGCGATACCCTATTTCCAAAAAGCTCTTAAGCTGAATCCGGATTGTAAATCGGTCCGGCGAAATCTGCAGATAGCCGAGGAAGATCTGAAGAATTAGGAAGAGGAAGGCGGAGAGGAGTATGCCATTGTCTGACCGTGAGGAACATATTGGGATCCTGACTTGTTCCAACACCATCCGGAGAAGACGGAAAGCCATTCTGATCACCCTGGTGCTGCTTGCCTTCACCCTGATCGTTTACTGGCAGGTGCAGCATCATGAATTTGTGTACTATGACGACCAGGATTACGTCATGGAGAATGTCCATGTTCAGAAGGGCCTGACCTGGGAGAATCTGAAATGGGCCTTCACCGCAACGGAGTGCGGGTTTTACCAGCCGCTGACCTGGCTGACCTACATGGCGGATTTTGAATTATATAGATTTAAGGCCGGAGGATATCATTGGACCAATCTGCTTTTTCATCTCGCGAATACGGTTCTTTTATTCTGGGTCCTGTCGCTCATGACGGGGAGCTTGTGGCGGGGTGGATTCGTGGCGGCCTTGTTTGCCCTCCATCCCCTGCATGTGGAGTCGGTCGCCTGGATTGCGGAGCGGAAAGATGTCGTGAGCGGATTTTTCTGGATACTCACGATGGGGGCCTATTTATATTATACAAAGAATCCGGGCATCGGCCGTTACCTGGCGGTCCTTACTTTATTCACTCTGGGACTCATGGCGAAGCCCATGGCGATAACCCTTCCCTTTGTTCTGCTGTTGCTCGACTTATGGCCGTTGAGACGATTCGGGATGATCAATATTCTTGAAAAGGGTAATAAAAAAAGGGCAATCCGTTTAATCCTTGAAAAAATCCCCCTCTTCATGATTTCCATCGTTTTCATCGCCGTTTCATTCGTGACGGTAAAGGAAGCGGATGCCCTCCGAACGCTGGATCAATTCCCTTTCTTTGTTCGAGTAGCGAATGCTTTCATTTCTTATGGGGCTTATATCAGAAAAATGTTCCTTCCATGGGATCTGGCCACGCCCTATTCCCACCTGGGGTTGATGCATTATTGGCTGACCGGCCTTTCCGCTGCGCTGATTCTCCTGATCAGTATCATCGCCTTCAGAAGGATAAAGACACAACCCTACCTTTCTGTCGGGTGGCTGTGGTATCTCGGAACCCTGGTTCCGGTTATCGGACTCGTGCAGATCGGGGCTCACGCCATGGGGGACCGCTACACCTATCTCCCCCTTGTCGGTCTTTTCATCATGCTGGTCTGGGGCGTCTCCGATCTGGTCTTGCCGTTGAGAAACGGCCGTTATGCCCTGGCCTTCCTCGGATCGGTCCTCCTTGTATCCATGGTGTTTTTGTCGTACCGTCAGGTCGGCTACTGGAAAGACACGGTTACGCTCTCCCGGCATGCCATTACGGTGACGGAGGGGAATTACCTGGCCCACAATAACCTGGGCGGCGCTTTGGACAGGGAAGGTCAAGCCGACGAAGCCATTCGTCATTATGGTGAAGCGATCCGGATCATGCCGTCCTACGCCGATGCCTGGTACAATATCGGGACCACCCTGGCGAAACAGGGGAAATCAGTCCAGGCCATTCCCTTTTACGAGAAGGCGCTTCAATACCAACCGGAATTCGTAGAGGCTTACAACAACCTGGGAACGGCTCTGTTCAAACAGGGACGATACGATGAATCCATTGTCTACTTCAGGCAAGCCTTGCAGATTGATCCCGGGTATGCGGAAGCCTACAACAATATCGGTGTCGTTTTGGCCGGGAAGGAACAATATGCCGAATCTGTGAAATATTTTCAGGAAGCTCTGCGCATCAAACCGGATTATATCATGGCCCAAAAAAACCTTTCATCGGCTCAAAAGAGGCTGGGAATTAGATGAATATTCCTGTGTTGTTTTGGTGTTCAAGAAACAAGGCATTCTTTAATGGCAAGAAATACATCCTCGACGGTAATCGACTCCATGCAGCGGTTGTGATTACAGGGCGAAAAACGGTGATTGAAAACATTGACGCAGGGGCTGCAGGCAAGGCCTGCCGATACAGGGTGAAAATGTCCGCCGATCGCGCCGAACAGGCGATGCGTTTCCGGCCCGAAGAGAACGATATTGTGAATACCGGTCATGGAGGCGAAATGACCGGGACCGCTGTCGTTGGTTACGAGAACATCGGCCAGGGTATACAGGGTAAGCAATTCCAGGATGGTTGTTTCCCCCGCCAAGTTGAAAACCTGGGGAGATGCAATCTCTTTGCAGATGATTTTGGCGCTTTCTGCTTCCGAAGGAGCACCGGTCATAATGATGGTCGCTTTCGGAAAGGCATTCAGAATCTTCCCGGCCAGTTGAATGAAGTTTTCCGCTGACCACTTGCGCAACGGAAGCATATCACTGGCGTTGGGATTCAAAAGGATGACAGGTTTCGATAGAGGAATTTCGAGAGATTCCAACTTACGGAGGAAAGCCTGTCGTTCCTGATCGGGGGGAGAATAAACCGGTGCCTGTACAGACAGATCTCCCACCGGTGATTTTGGAAGGGGGATGTCCCCTTTATTCATGAACAAAGCCCTTACGAGAAGAAGGTAAGTCTGGGCCGTGTGAAGATAGGGATTGTACTGGATGCGATGGGTAAGGAGATCTCCCCGGTAAGGGGCTTCGCTGGTAAAACGATGCAGGCCGACGCGATAGGGGGCGCCGATAAGGTAAGATAGGATGGCCGAGGCCCGGGCAAAGAATTCCATGTCGATGGTCGCATCGATTCCGATACGGCGCGTCCGGTATATGATTCCGAGGATGTCCTTGAAGAAAAGAAGCAAATTGCCATGACGGGCCGTCAGAATGTTTTCCCTGGGAATCATGTCCATGGCATGCAGAATCGCCTGGTTTTCCTCGAAGACGCAAAAAAAGACATTTTCCCGGCCGAACTTTTTGACCGTTTCTTGCATGGCGCTGTAGGCCAGGACGGTGGCTCCCTGCTCGACAAGTTTCAGAAAGAGCACCCTTTTTATCGCCGGCATGGGATTGGGGGGCGGGAAAAGAAACTCCTTCACGCGACGATGGCAGGTCAGCAGAAAACAGATGAGGCGGCCGGAATAAATGTCGATCATGCGGATCGTGTTCGGTTTCATGTTAGGGACTCCACTGGATGTTTATTGCGGAAACGCCATGTTTCTTAGCATATTCAATCAGTTTCGGCCAGCCCATACCCGGTCCATAAACGTAAGATGTGAAAAATTTATTCTGCGAATTTATGAAGCAGAGATTGGATAGAACTCTATGTGCGAGAAACAGCGAACGGCGATACTCGAACTGACGTCCACCTTTCCCCGCTGGCGGGGCGACTGGGAACCGCCCTTCGTTTTAGAACTGTGCCGGAGGTTGACTTCCTTTTCCCGTGTAAAGGTTCTTACGCCGAGTGCGCCGGGAACCCGGCCCCAGGAGGAAATGGACGGAATTGAAGTGAGCCGGTTCCGATATTTTTATGGCCCCTGTGAAACGCTTGATTACGGCGGCGGCATTCTGGGTAATCTCAAAACATATCCCTGGAAATATATTCTCGTGCCATTCTTTCTGGTTGGGGAATTTGTTGCCCTTGCATGGGCGCTGCGTTCGGGGAAATATGATCTCATCCATGCCCACTGGCTTATTCCACAGGGCCTGGTTGCGGTCCTGGCAAAAAAAATCTTCGGTTTCAAGATTCCGCTGTTGTGTACTTCCCATGGAGGGGATCTTTTCGCTCTCCGGGGGCCCTTCTTCAAGTTCCTGAAGAAAAAGGTTCTTGCTGCGGCCGACGGGATGACCGTCGTCAGCCGGGCCATGAAGACGGAAGTTGAATCCCTTGGTTGTGATCCACGAAAGGTTGATGTGATTTCCATGGGGGTTGATCTCCGGGAGACGTTTGTGCCGTCATCGAAAAGGCGCGAGGGGAAAAAGATTCTTTTTGTCGGCCGCCTGGTTGAGAAGAAGGGGTTAATTTATCTCCTGCGGGCCATGCCCCTTGTCCTGAATCGTCATCCGGACGCGCGCTTGATCATTGCCGGAAGCGGACCGGAAGAAGACAGACTTCGGACAACCATCAATCATTTGGGGTTAATCGGCAAGGTTGAATTGTGCGGAGCCGTCTTGAATGAGAATCTGCCTGTTTTGTACCAGAATGCCCTTATGGTGGTTTTTCCGTCTGTTGTAGCCGGTGACGGGGACCGGGAAGGTTTCGGCCTGGTGCAGGTGGAGGCATTGGGATGTGAGTGCCCCGTTATTGCGACCGATCTTCCGGCAATCCGCGACATTATCGCCGACGGAGAAACGGGGCTTATCGTTCCCCAAAGGGATGACCAGGCTCTGGCCGAAAGAATCATCGATCTGCTCGATCATCCGGAGGAAGGGGAACGCCTTGCCCGGAACGGCCGCCGCTTTGTCCTGGAACGCTACGACTGGGCCGTGATTGCTGAAAAGTACAGAGAATTAGTCGAGAGAATGATTCGTGAGAGTTAAGTGTCGTTCGGGTCAACCGTGATCAGAACATGCAAAAAGGTGATGGAGCGGTTCAATGGAAC
>CAZIPU010000023.1:0-18547 GCA_964541005.1 uncultured Syntrophales bacterium
ACGGGAAAAGTTGCTTGCCAGCAATGCGAAGGGACCGGCAAGATGGTCTGCCCCATCTGCAAGGGAAAAGGGCAGGCCCCCTGCTTTGCCTCCTGCCAGGGACGGGGGCGGTTGCCCTGCGCCAAGTGCGGTGGGACGGGTTATCTGAAAGTAGCGTCTTAACTCAGATTTCCTCCAAACGTGACAAAGGCTTATCCGGCGGGACACTGGATAAGCCTTACTTTTTTGAATGCCTTCTCCGTCAAGAGTCACGGATAACGCTAACGAACCGGAACGGCTTCGGACAAGAACGTCCTGTTCATGAACCGGGACGTTTTCTCTCCATGCTTCCGTCCCGCTGATCAGCCTCCCCCGGGAATGGTTCTCAGCAGGACAATTTTATCCCCGTCCTGGATCTTTAAATTCAGATTATCCTTTTTGACAAAGAGCTTGAGATTATACCAGACAATGGCATTGGATATGACGCCACTGTCGCCTGCGGTAAACCGCTCGTAGAAACTCCGCCCATCGGCCGTCGGAATCTGTTTCAGGAAATCCCCGATTGTTTCCCCCTGGAAATCGACCATTTCCTCGCTCTTGCCGACCCAGCCGATTTCTTTTCTGATCGTTGCACATTGAATCGTCAACTTGATTGCCATCATGTCCTCCCCATACGAAATTAATCAAAATAAAGGATCAAGAAACATACCATGGGCACCAATAATTGGATTATTAATGATATTAATGAAATAGAATCTACGCTGGTCGATTCCGAGATAAAGATGACGCAGAAATGCGACCAAAATAAATATTAAGGTTTCATTTCTGCGACCATCAGAAAAACATCAACAAAGGGGAGGGATCTCTCTTGTTTCCATGCACCGGAAAATATTCTGAACCAACACCCGCACGCCTCCATGAGAGGCGGAATGCACACAGGCATTGCCCCCGGGAAGTTCTCTCAGAGTCTGTTTATCCAAAGCTTCCCGGTTGTTTCCGGCACTTCCGGTTTTTTCTCCGCAATCCCATCATGGACGCACCCGGCAAGCGAAAACGCTCATCATGAAGGTTTCCTTCGAGATAGGCTTCCAAAATCACCTCCGTTCTCCCCCGCAGACAGGGAATCAGGTCTATTCCGCTGTTCTCGATCATGATTTGCATCGCCCGGGAGACGGCACCGCACAGGAGAATCGAAACCCCCTCTTCCTTCATCAGGGACAGTTTCATGCTGTCATTGCACAGGGACCAGTTCACCAAGGACCGCCCTTTGACTTCCCGGCCTTTAATCTCCACAATGAGAAGGTATTCGGAAAAATCAAGTACCGTGGAAATGTCATTTTCCCAGACGGGCATGGCTAATTTCATTTCAACGACTCCTCATACGGGCATGAACAAAATACATGCCAAAAGAGGAAATCGCTTCTGTATGGTTAACGATGCAATATCCCGAGTGTTTATGTGATCCGGGGCCGGTTTAGCGGTTACGGCAAGGAAATACGGGTTTGCTTCCGCTACCTGCGAATGGAAGAGGGTCGCGATAATGCGACTCTCTTCAGTGCGGTTCTTTTCGTTCAGGCAAAATAATTCCGAGATTCTTGATTTTCCGGAAAAGGGTACTCTTATGGATGCCGAGTTCCCTGGCCGTGCGGATGCGATTCCACTGATTCCGGCGCAGGGCATTGGTCAGGAAAATGGTTTCCACATCTTTAAATGTAAAGAGATCCGGATAGCCGGGCACATCCGGCCCGAAAGCGTGACGGACCGTCTCGGGTAGATGCTGGCGTTCAATCATGCGTTTTTTGCAGAGAATAAAACCATGCTCGATCATATTTTTCAATTCACGGATATTCCCCGGGAAATCGTAAGACATGAGGCAGGCGAGGGCTTCCTCGCTCAGGCCGGAAATTTGCCTGTTCTGCATGCGATTGAACTGCAGGATAAAATGCTCGGCCAGCAGGGGAATATCCTCCTTCCGTTCACGCAGAGGCGGCAGTTCGAGGCGCATCACGTTAATCCGATAATACAGGTCCTCCCGAAATTTTCCCTCCCTGACCAGATCCAGCAATTTTCTGTTCGTGGCGGTAATGACCCGGACATCCGTTTTGCAACTCTCCACGCTGCCCAGAGGCTCATAGGTCCCTTCCTGCAACACCCGGAGCAGTCGGATCTGGAGCGCCTGCGAGATATCGCCGATCTCATCGAGAAAAATGGTCCCCTTGTCGGCCAATTTGAAGCGACCGGGTTTGTCTTTTTTGGCATCGGTGAAGGCTCCCGCTTTGTACCCGAAGAATTCCGATTCCAGAAGCGTGTCCGGCAGCGCCCCGCAGTTGACAATCACCAGGGGTTTGTGTTTCCGTGGACTCAACTGGTGAATCGCCTTCGCCATGAGCTCCTTACCCGTTCCGCTTTCCCCTTCGATCAGAACGGCCGCATTGCTTTGGGATATGTCGGGCAGGATCTTGAAGAGGGCATGCATTTTATGGTTTTTCGAAACGAAATCCTCAAAGCTGTAACTTTGGGAAATTTCTTTTCTGAGCGTCTCGACGACGCTGATGTCGCGGAAGGTTTCCACGGCGCCGACGACGTTTCCCGAACGGTCTTTCAGAACGGCCGTGGAAATACTGACGGGAATACGCAGACCCGAGGCATTAATAATATTGACCGTTTTATTCATGACCGGATGTCCCGTGGCCATGGTATGGCGCAGGGCGCAATCCTTTTCGCAGATCTCGGCTTTCAGGACATCCTTGCACATCTGGCCGATGGCTTCCTCGCGCGATACGCCGGTCATCATCTCCGCCGCGTGATTGAAGGAGGTGATCCGCCAGTCAGGATCGACCGTAAAGACTCCGTCGGCGATGGAATCCAAAATGAGATCGCGTTCTGTACCCATGGTTTCCCGTAAAATGAATTCGTTCAGCGTTACGTTCTTTTCCTGACCTGTTGAGCAAGGAGTATGCCTGATATAAAAAGGTCCCGGTTGCAGAGTTGAGGGGAGGACCACCCTTGACAAAACGAAATCAACCCCTTACCTGAATAATTTGGCATGGAACTCGCTAATTCTCTCTTTGATTTTTTGAATATTGTTTACTATACAATCCATCTAATGAAAAGGAGGTATCATGATGAAAATTGCTGTCATGTCCCCGGGAGCACTGCCCGAGGAGGCAAAAAAAGCGATAGAAGCGGATCTGCTGGCGATCGCCGAACCCGGGACAACGCTGGAGATCTTTGACGTCGAAGGAAAGGTCGCCGTGGCGGCCGATCTGGACATGAAAGCGCCGGCCGCAGTGGCTCTGGCCCGTAAAATCGAACGAAACGGTTTCGATGCGATCCTTCTGGACGGCACCTGAGACTTCGCCCTCGTGGCTGCGCGGAGCGCAGTCCGGATCCCGGTGGTGGGTGCCGCCATGTCAACGTATCACCTCGTTTACCAGTTGGGCAATGCCTTTGGCGTGATCAGCGTTAACGAGCAGATCAACCCCACGTTTCTAAGGGCCGTCCGGCAGGCAGGGTGTCAGGACCGGATGACCTCCATGCGTTCCCTGAAGCGGGCGTTCGCGGTGCCCATGGACGCCCCTCCCTATACGCCGGAAGAACTGGAAGAGGAAATTGCCGGAATCGCCAAACGGCAAATCGAGGAGGAAGGCGCCCAGATCATCGTTGTCGCCTTTACCCTGCTCAATCTTTTCGTCAAACCGGGCGCCCTGGAAAGGCTGTCAAAACGGCTGAATGCCGTTTTTGTCGATTCTCAGGCGATCGGCTTCAAAACCGCAGAAATGCTCGTGCGTTTGAAACTGTGCCACAGCGAACGGGAATATCCCCTGCTGTAGAAAGCAGCGCAGAATTTTTCCATAAGGGCACAGGGAAGCGGTTTTCATACCGGTCCCCTGTGCCTTAACGTTCAAAAGCGTTTCGTTTCGCGAAGACGCAACGTGGCCTTCTTGACCGCTTTTCCGAAATAAGCCATTCCCCCGCCCTCGCTGATCGTCCGCAGAATGGAAGGCGCATCCAAAACCACGACGCCGGACAGAAGCGTCACGCCAAGCGGTTCAAAAACATCGGGAATGAAGGGAGTCGATGCGCCCAGAAGAATCACTTCCCGACAGCCCCGGGCCGCCTCAAGCAGGCCGTCGGCCGTCCCGTTGATCAGAGAAGTGGAGGTAATGACGGCGATATCGCACCGGGGCAGTTCTTCATAGGCATCCTCGGCAGGCAATAGACCTTCTTCCCGATCCTCGTCCTTTTCAAAAATCACCAATTCCTTTACCTGGTGCCGAAGGGGTTTGATCAGGGGGCCAAAATATCCGATCATCCCGACACGGTCTTCCTTTGTCCATTGCAGCATGTCCATCACATCACCTTCCGCCTGAACCATCTGATCGCTGTTGACCAGGGCGTTCACCGTACTCAGTCCCAGGGCGGATTCAAGCAAGGAGAGAGAACCGATGTAGTCCACAAGTTCATGACTCGATTTGCCGGCCAGGGGCCGCCTGCCCGAAAAAACGGAACAACCGTGATCGAGGTCTTCCTTGAAGGTAAAAGCAACGCCACAGCTTCCGTCCTCCAGGAGAACCCCGGTATACCCCAGGCCCATCCGTACATCCTCAACGCGTTTCTCTCCGCAACGGTCCTTGACATATGTTTTTATCCTGTCGGCAATGATCATCTCAATAGTCCTTTCTCCAAGGCTCACGCCTGCTTAAAAAATAATCCCGGATGGCTTCTTTAATGACATCCATTGCCAGTTGAGCGCAATGTTCATCTTCCGGCGGCAGTCCGTGCAAAGCCATCAGAACATCAGCGGCCGTTAACATGAGGGCCTCGTCGATCGTCCTGCCGGAAATGAGTTGCGCCCCGGCGTTGCCCGCCGCAATCGAGGTGATACAACCACCTGTTGAAAACTTGACGTCCATAATCTTCTCGTCTCTCACACGAAGGGAAAATGCCATCTCATCCCCGCAACTGCCGGTCAATTTTGCATAGCCCTCCGGTCTTGAGATTTCGCCCATATATTGCGGATCCAGCCAATTTTTAAGTACTTCATCAGAATACTTATCCTTGATTTCCGCCTCGAGCATACTTCTGACTACTTTGGCCGCCTTTTCCAAATCTTCTCCATCCATCGATTTTTCTCCCTTGCTTTAATCATGATCCCCGGAAAAATCTGACCCGGGGTTATTGGGTTGCTTGCCTCATTTTAAAAACGGGGCCTGAAGAGGAATCATCCTGTTGTCATTTTTATTTCCGGACCATAAAAACGCGGCTTATTGCAAAGGATACCGGATGCCTGTCAGATTACTCGATGGAATCTGATTCATGCATATCAGGTTAAAATCCGCCATTGCCTTTCTTCTTTTTTCAGTATTTACAAAATCTGTACCAAATGACTCACGGCATGGTGGCTATGTAGCCAAAGGCACAAAAACATCTGACAGCTCCGAACATTTATTCGTTTCCGGAATCCTTTTCACAGACACATGACTTCGATTTTCCCTTTCTGATCCTTGACATATTATGAGCAAATGCTTATTTGTAAATTACCTTTTAAGAGCGAAGGAGATTTTTCCCCATGGTAAGGCCCAAAAATTGCAGAATGGTGGGTGCAATGCCGGAAAGCACATATTTCAAGCCCAGGGGTATTCCTCTACGCCTGCTGAAGGAGGTCATCTTAAACATCGATGAGTTTGAAGCACTCAGGCTGGCCGACCTGGAAAACTTTTATCAGGAACAGGCGGCAGAGAAGATGGGGATTTCCCGCCAGACTTTTGGGAGAATTATTAAATCGGCCCGGAAGAAAGTGACCGCGGCTCTGGTTCAAGGCAAGGCATTGAGGATTGAGGGAGGCACATACGAAACGGCCCCACCGCAAAAATTTGTTTGTGAGCATTGCCGGTACACCTGGGAACTTCCTTGTGGTGCGGCAAAAACGGGAATCTGCCCTTCATGCAGGGCGATCACCACTCATAGCGGTCAGAAGGAAAAAGACGATTGAAACGGTCGGACAAAGCCGTTGCCTCCAGGGCATCCGGCAAGAATAATCATGATGCAAGGAGAAAAAATTATGAAAGTGGGATTTGCAGTACAGCGTGACGAGGGTTTGGAGAGTGTCGTATACGATCATTTCGGTTCGGCACCCTTTTTCATTGTTGTTGATCTGGAGGAAAAAGATTTTTTAACGGTGGGAAATAAGAATGCCAATCATGTCCACGGGGCCTGTAACCCCGTCATGGCCCTTGACGGCAACAGCCTCGATGCCCTGGTCGTCGGGGGCATTGGAGCCGGGGCCTTAAACAAGCTCAACGCAATGGGCATCCGGGTATACGGCGCAGAACTCCCGACGGTGAAAGAAAACCTCGACTTGCTGAAGGAGAATTTATTGAAGGAACTATCCATGGAAAATTCCTGCCGCGCCCATCAAGGAGGATGCGGGCATTAAAAAACGGGAGGCGCAACAGGTAGCAATGTTATACGAATTCGATTGTAAGACACCGAAAGTCGATCAAGATGCCGATGCCAGTGAGCATGACCTTGTCATCGGAGATGTCCTGATCGAAGAGTAATGTTATACCGGGCATGGTGTTGTCTTCCCGGGAGATTATGGTCAAATTGAGAGAGGGGCGGTGCTGCCCTCGAAGAGGACGGTACCGCCCATGCCCCACCGGAGAAGTTCTGCCGTATCGGCCGCAGGGCAACTGTCGGACACGGCGCCATCGTACACGCCCGTTTCGTCGGAGATTTTTGTGCCATCGTCAGGGGAGCGATCCTGAGTATTTATTCCGGAATCGGTTCAAACACGATCATCGCGGAAAGCGGGGTGGTGAAAATTCTGATCGGCGCCATTTTCTTTCAGAAGGACCAACAAAAATGCCGCCTCCTCCCGATGGCACGTTCTGAATAAAACGGGCAAACGGTCAGTTTCCCGTCCAATCGCAGGGAAGAAGATACGCACCACCGACAGGTTTCGATGCGCCAACCCAGGCGCCGGCTTCTTCCAATGTGGCAAAATAATGATATTTTTTAAGAATATTCCGGCTTTCTTTGGTATCCAGGAAAGCTAAAAATCTCTCTGCCGGAAATCTGCTTTCTGTGTAGGTAAGAAGCGCCGCCTGGCCGACACCAATACGCCGGATCTCGTCTTGACGCAACTTAACGGTATCTATTTTGTCGGGATACCAGCCGTTCAAGTAACTGAACCCGATGATGGCATCCACTTTCTTAAGCGCAAGCAGTGCGGCGAGTTTACTGAAATCTTCAACATAGGTCACAATATTTTTCCTGAAGAGACTTCTCTCATGCGGATTAAGTCCTTTATCCGCAATTTCGGCTCCCAGCATGCCGACAAAGACCACCTCAGGATTCGCCAGGGCGATCCTTATCCCCGGTCTGGACATATCCTTCAAGGCCTCGATTTTACTCGGATATCCTTTATGAACATTGATGGCAGGATTAAAATATCCGATATTCCTGGTTACGTT
The DNA here is from genome assembly GCA_964541005.1 of uncultured Syntrophales bacterium. Classification (GTDB taxonomy): domain Bacteria; phylum Desulfobacterota; class Syntrophia; order Syntrophales; family JAAYKM01; genus JAAYKM01. Next base: position 7,458 of record CAZIPU010000023.1, read on the forward strand.
TTTGACAATGTGACCCCGCGTTTCCGCTTTCTTCATGATATCCGGCGAGGGAGCGATAAAGATATCCTCCCGCTTGCTGAGCGTAATCTGCGACAGAAGAGCCCCCCGGCATAACTGACATTCACTTCCGTGCCGGTCTGTTCAGTAAACGCCGCAACAATCTCCTCCATGGGCATTTTGAAGGCAGCACCGCACATGATCATCAGTTTCTCCCCGGCTTGGCTGCCGCAGGGCACAACGGACAAAACGAAAACGATCATCATCACCATCACACGGGCTTTGTTACACATTCGACACCTCCCAATCGGCGGAGCAATCAAATACAAGAACATGCCGCTAATGACCGAAAGGGCAATAACGGTTCAATCTGCACAGGGCGGCTATTCCCGCCACTGTTACACCATAGAAAACAACCGGTTTGGTCGTCAGGAAATCACCCAGGGTCCCATTGACGGCCGTCGATCCCGTGGACAGAATCACGTCGCACCAGTCAATCACCTCCTGCGTCACCGCCGGGGCATCCACAATCACGCCAGCCTTTTCCTGGCCGATATTGTCTCCATCCATGTCGACGATTCTCAAAGGGTAATATTCGGCAAGGCTGTCAGCCATTGCAGGCTGATACCCAATCAGAGCAATTTTGGGGTGATCGTACTTCTGCCGGATATAGGCCACCAGATGCTGCGCACAAAGCCATGGTTCATGGTCTCTGCAGTGAATGGTCTCTTCGATGATACGGTGATGCCGCAACACGGCATTGAGGCCGGCCACGAATATGGCCCGCTGGAAATTGTCCGACAGATCAAAAGACAGCACATCGCCCAGAGAGCCTTCGTAGCTCCCGGGCATATCCGTAAAGGCCTGGCCCCGGGCTCCCCGGAAATTGGCCTCCACCATGAATTCCTTTCCCCGCATCAGCGGGTAATCCGTTCTTTCCGGTTCTCCGATGGTTTCCTTGGCCGTCAGGGTTCTGGCGGAAATGATCCTGATGGCTTCGCCGGCAATCCCCTGGTCATGGATCACTTGCCCAAATTTTGCTTTGAGATCCGTGTAGAAATTCCTTGCGCAGTTCCGATTGTTCCTGTTCATGCCGACAAACTCCCCTATTTTTAATTATGCATTGTAATATAAGGCGCTAAAAACATTTAAAATCCTTCAACCCGGATGTCAAACCCTGACATATCCTGTTCTCACGGTGTTTTGTCCCCCGGGAACTCGGAGCCCGACGTTTTGTCTAAATCGATAATGAATGGAAACAAAAAAGATGCCATATTCCGTGCCGTGAACATGAACAGCGATATGCATGCATTTAAGGTCGTTACAAGTGAAAAGCGAAGCGGCTGCCGCAAGGGAAAAGTTGCAAAAAAGAAACTGCCAGAAACCGTATAGTCGCAATAATGAATCCATGGCGAAAAAGGGGGGGCCTGCCGAATTCACCCGGATAAAAAAAGGGGGTTGTCTGAAGCAGGCAACCCCCTTTCGGTTAACGAATTTAATTAATTATTTAATCCCCTTCTCCTTGATCGCCTTCAGAATTTTCTCCGGCGTTGCCGGCGCTTCGGTCATCATAATGCCGATCGCGTTATGGATGGCATTGAGCACCGCCCCTGGAGGATTGGCCAGGGCCCCCTCACCCGCGCTTTTGGCGCCGTAGGGTCCGATGGGATCGGGATCTTCAACCAGAATATTTGTGAACTTGGGCATATCCGCCGGACCGGGCATCTTGTAGTCCGTGAAACTGCTATTCAGCGCGAGACCATTCTTGTCGTAGTAGATCTCTTCCATCAGAGCCATCCCGATACCCTGCTGCAGAGCACCCTCATTCTGCCCTTCGCAGGACGGCGGATGAATGGCGCGGCCGATATCATAGGCCTGGACCGCTTCCAGTACCTTCACCTCGCCGGTCTCGATGTCCACTTCCACTTCCGCAAAGCAGGCGGCAAAGGGCGGTGAGTTGTGGGGCGCGAAATGGCTGGCATAACCCAGAATCTGACCGGGGATACCGATGGTCTTCCCTGTCGCAGGATCCACGAAGTTGTAAACGCCCAGCGACGTGATGGTCTTGATGTCAATCGCCTTGTCGGGGCTCCCCTTGACGAAGATCTTCTTGTCCTTCATCTCGAGGTCATCGACGTTGGCTTCCAACTGACGGGCCGCCCGGTCGAAGATCTGCTTTTTCGCATCCTCGCAGGCCGCCTTGACGGCACCGCCGCCGACGTAGCAGGTCCGGCTGGCATGGGCGCCGATATCAAATCCTGACGCGTCAGAGTTACCCGTCAGCAGATGGACTTCATCCAAACCGAAGCCCAGGGTTTCCGCCGCAATCATTTTCAAGGATGTATAGGCACCCGTTCCCAGGTCGGAGCAGGACAGAATCACTTCCGCCGTTGCGTCCTCGTTAATTTTGACCTGCACTGCCGTATGTTCCAGAAGCATCGGCATGGCGCCGCTGGTGTGGTTCATGACGGCCACGCCGACACCGCGCCGCTTCACACCGGTCTGGTTGGCGTACTTGACCCGTTTTTCCTTCCAGCCGATGGCCTCGGCGCCTCTCTGCAGACATTCATCGAGGGCGCAGGAGGGATACTTGAAGCCCAGACACCAGCCGTCGTCCCCGACACCCTTGTGCCATTTCATACGCCACTCGACCGGATCTAGACCCAGCTTGTAGCACATTTCATCGACGGTCTGTTCCATGGCGATGCTCGTTTGGGCGTTGCCGTATGAACGGAAAGCACCGCAGGGAGCCTGGTTCGTATAATACGTATCTCCCTTGTAGTTCATGGCGCCGAACTTGTACATGCCGATCAGCCAGGAACCGGTCGTGAAGGCCACACCCGATCCATGGGTGTAATAGGCACCCTTGTAGGAGGTGAAGTGAGCCTGGCAGGCCACGGGGGTCCCGTCGTTCTTGAAGCCCATCTTCATATAGTACTTGCCGGGATGACGGCTTTCCGAGGCAATCCAGTCTTCCTCACGCAGGTACTGCACCTTGACATACTTGCCCGGAACGGCCATCGCCATGGCACAGGTCTCGGGCTCACCGATCATACCCAGACGACCGCCAAAACCACCGCCGACGATGGTCTGATGGATCTTCACTTTGGTCATGGGCAACTGGAACAGACGGGCAATTTTGTTATGGACCAATTTGGGCATCTGTGACGAGGTCCAGCAGTTGATCCGGTCCTGATCGTCCACATAGGCCACATAGGCATGGGGCTCCATCTGGCACTGCTTGCACTTTGGCGTATAGAAGGTGTTTTCGATGATGAGGTCTGCGTTTTTCATCTCCGCTTCGGCGTCGCCCCAGCCGTATATATTGTTTGGGAACATCTCCGCCGGCAACTGGAAGGCCCGGTTACCCGGCTTCAGCGGGGTAAACTGAACTGCATCAGGTTTCATCGACTCTTCCGCCGTCAGGTACACCGGCAGGGGCTCATATTCGACGACAATCTTCTCCGCTGCACGCTCCGCAGCTTCTTCCGTTTTCGCGATGATCCCGGCAATGGCATCGCCCTGGTGTTTGACGTGTGTTGCAAACAAAACCTGATCTTCAATATCCCCCAGCAACTGCCCCACCGGTTCCGGAACCATCAGATCCAGAACGCCCGTATTATACCCTTTCTGAGTAACATCCTTCGGACCCAGCACCTTCACCACCCCCGGAACCTTCGCGGCTTCCGACAGATCCAGCTTCGTCACCTTCGCATGCGCATATTTCAGGCACCGGACAATCTTACCATACAACATGCCCGGGAAATCCAAGTCGGCGGCATAGACTGCCCGACCTGTGATTTTTTCCTTGGCGTCAACCTTGGGAATTCTCTGCCCAACAATAGCAAGTTCGCTCATGAATATCCTCCTTTCCTTCCCTGCTTAACATGTGGAGGCCATCGCATCACCGGCCTTCTGAATCGCCTGTACGATCTTCACATAACCCGTACATCGGCAGATATTCCCCTCCAACTCCCGACGAATATCGTCCTCCGTCGGCTTCGGATTCTTCGCCAGGATACTCACGGACTTCATGACCATGCCGGGCGTACAGTAACCGCACTGAACTGCGTGCTCGCTGATGAATGCCTCCTGAATCGGATTGAGCTTGCCGTCCTTCTCCAGACCCGCCGCCGTCGTGATATTCGCACCGTCCATCGTCGCCGCCAAAGTCAAACAAGCCAATATGCTTTTCCTTCCGTCTACGACAACCGTGCAGGCCCCGCATTCGCCTGTACCGCAGCCATACTTCGTTTCCGGCATCCCCAGATCCTCTCTGAGCACCTGAAGAAGGGTACGATTCACCGCAACGTTCAGGCTATACGCTTCTCCGTTGACATATAGTGTTATGGAACGTGTCTTCATCTTCTTCTCCTTATCGTCTTGGTTAGTAGATTCAGCCTATGCAAGGGCCTTCTCAATGGTCCGCTTCAGGAGCACACCAGAAACATCCTTACGGTACCAGGCGCTCGAACGAACGTCATCAATCGGCGTTACTTCCGCCTTAACTGCTTCCGCCACGTCCTTCAACACGGCATCCGTGATTTCCTTGCCCTTGATGATCTCTTCGGCTTTCTTCATTCTCACCAGCGTCGGAGCCACACACCCCATCGCAAGACGTGCCCCCTGACAGACGTTGCCTGCCATGCCCAGGCTGACCGCAGCATTCAACTTCGACAGGTCCTGGTCGGAACGTGTCATCCGCTTGAAGGCAGATTTGCCTTCCTTCGCGGGAATCTTGAACTCAACCGCAAATTCGAAAGGCTGACGCGCTGTCTGCCGATAACCCGTCCAGAAATTATCGATATCCACTTCACGTTTGCCTGCCGCCCCCTGCAGCACAACTTTGCCCCCTAAGGCCAGCACCGCAACACAGCAGTCCCCCGCCGGCGATGCCCGCAGGATGTTTCCTACGACCGTCGCACTGTTCCGTGTCTGAGGTGTCCCATTCACACAAGCGGACTGCCACAGGGCCGTATAGTTCGTCTTGACTATGTCGCTGTCCACAATCTGTGCCAGCGTGGCCATCGCCCCAATCCTCAGGCCGTCATCCGGATCGTAAAGCACGTAATCCAAACCCGGAACTTCCGCCAATGACAAGACGTACTCCGACTTCAGCCCCGACTTCATCAACACCAGAAGATCGGTACCGCCGGCCATCACCGCCGCCTTGCTCTGATATTTCGTCAGCATTTCTACAGCTTCAGGAATGCTCTGAGGGACCAGTAGATCGAATTCTGGCAAAATACGACTGCTCATACAATAACCTCCTTATGGTATTCAGCCATGCTAATAAGTTATGATAGATGATAATTCGGAACGCAGGCAAAGCCATCAAGGCTGCACCTCAACCCCCCCACAAAACGACTTCCATTCACCTCCTCCCATTGCAATATGACCATGCCAATAAACGAAAAAAGCCCTTTCCGAAAAACGTTAGAAAATGGCCTTTGGGTTTGTTGTCTTACCTGGGGAGAAATTTCTTTGATTTTTATTGCTATATTGCAGACATGCTTTGCCAGAAAGCATGATAGAAATTAACCGGATGGGACAGTGCTTGCTTTTTCTCGGATCGCTTTCTCTGTGAATCATCTTCCGACAGTTCCCCCTGAGCGGTACAGCATCCATATGGCGATCATTAAAGGCTTCAAACAACACACCGCGAGCTTTCCCTGATGGGAAGCCAACTGAGGATTAATACTTACAGCATATCCATAAAGCATGTCAAGGGAAAAACCATTCAAAAAATCTATTTTCCCTGCATCACAAAAAGATATCCTTTCCTTGCAGGAAAAACGCTTCTCCACTTTCGGAAAAGTTTTCGTAATCCTCAAGGATTGATGATCAGACCCTTTCTATCTTGATATCTGTCGTTTACCGTGCGGACTCAATATACTGCACGATTTTCTCGGCAATCGTGGTGACGATCCTTTCAAATTTATCCACATCTTTATCCAGCAAAGTCATGCGGAATCCCGGAACGGAGGTAAAAAAGGATGTCAGGGGAACCACGCAGATGCCGGTGGCACCGAGAAGGTAATACACGAAGCGCTTGTCCAGCGGAATCTTGTCATCCGCAAGGGCTTCGATAAACTGTTTGATCTCGGGATGTTCGATCGGCAGGAACTGTTTGTCGTTAAGAACCGACTCGTTGAATACCGCCGTCATGTAAAAGGCGCCGTTTGTGCGATTTACAATCAGGAAGGGCACATCTTTCAGAATATTGTAGGCAATATTGGACAGTTTCTCGTAATGACGGACCCGCGTTTCCAGATACTTGTCGTATTCGGGATGGGTGAAGATCCGGGGGATGGCAACCTGGGGAAGGGTCGTAGAACAGACCTCCGACATCTTCTGGGTCAGAATGGCATTGACATAACGGCTGAAGACTTCGTCGCGGTGCGCATTATACACTTCCATCCAGCCGCAACGGGAACCCGGCCAGGGAAATTCCTTGGAAATCCCTTTCATACTGATACCCGGGACATCGCCGATAATGTCGCACAGCAAAACCGATTTTTTCCCGTTGTAGACGATGTTCCGGTAGGTTTCGTCAACAATGATAAAGAGATCGTATTCCTTGGCGATAGCAACGATCTGGCGAAGCGTTTCTTCCGGATAAACGAATCCCGTCGGGTTATCGGGATTGATAACCAGAATCCCCACGATCGAACTGTGGCTTTTAACCTTTTGTTCCAGTTCCCGGAGATCCGGAGACCACTTGTTATAGGGATTCATCCGGTACGTATTCGGCGGAAAAGACGCATGGAGCACCTCTGCCAGGAAATGGGTGGAATAGGTCGGCTCCGGCATGATGATGCGGGCGTCCACGCGGATTGCGCTGTAAGCCCGGGCAATCGCGTCTCCCAAACCGTTGAAGAACAGGATATCGTCGCTGGTGATCTGCACACCTCCGCGACGGTTGACACACTCGACCAGGAACTCCCGGGTTTCGTTCATCCCCCTCGTCGGTGAATAGGCATAAGACGAATCCTCGTGCAGAATTTCACAGAGGACTTCCTTCATCCAATCGGGAATCTTTTCCCCTTTTTCCACGGGGTCCCCGATGTTTTCCCAGATGACCTCAACCCCGTATTCCTTCAACTTGTTGGCTACGGCGACAATCCGCCTGATTTCATAGCTTAAACCGCTGCCACCTTTTGCAATATCGAATCTCATCGTTCTCTTATGATACCTCGGTTCATTTAGTTGACCATGTATTGGCTAATTCAAGCAATTTCTGTAACTTATATATAAGTTCCCCGGAAATGACCAGAAATATTTTGAGCAAAAAAAGCCGTGCTATCCGGATGACGGTTGAATATACCCTGTTTACAAGATCTGCACCGCGTTTCGGCATGGCTTTTGTTGTGGTCTTATGTTATAGGTTTTTCGAACTTTTTCTCTCGAAAGGACCGGCCGGCGGATGCTTCATGTCGCTCAGTTTCGCTATGCTGCGGACAATCTTGCTTACCTGATTTATGGCCGCGAATCCGCCATGGCCATCGACGGCGGCGCCGTTGATGAGATTTCGCTGTTCCTGGAAAAACATCATCTCCAGTTGCGGTACGTCGTCAACACACACGCCCATTACGATCACACATCCGGTAACGATTCCCTTCTGCATCGTCATCCGGCACAGTTCATTCCCTGCCGGGACCTCTCCCGCCAGGAGGGGATCACTCTCGACAACGAAACGGTCCGCGTCTATCCGACGCCGGGTCATACGGAAGATTCCCTCTGTTTTCATGTCGGGAACATCCTGATTTCCGGCGATACCCTGTTCAACGGCACCATTGGAAACTGCTTTTCCGGAAGGATCGACTTGTTTTATCAATCCATCAAGAAAATCATGACCTTGCCGGAAGACACGATCATCTATGCCGGCCACGACTACATCAAGGACGCCATCTATTTCGCCAGGCAACTGGACCCGGACAATACCGATCTCAACCGGTTTTTGAACGACTACGATCCCGATCACGTTTATTCGACCCTGGCCGATGAATTCAGAATCAACCCCTATCTGCGCTTCAACGATGCAAAAATGATCGGTATTCTTAAAAACGAGGGCCTTGCGACGGAAACCGAATGGCAGCGTTGGGAATCCCTCATGTCCCTGTAAAAAGAGGTAAATCGTCATGCACGCCATGATTCTCAGGAAAACCGCCTTGTTTCGTGAAAACCGGACCCCTCTGGAACCGGCGGATATCCTCGTTCCGGTTCCCGGTAACGGCGAAATTCTGATTCAGGTTTCCTCCTGCGGGGTGTGTCACACCGAACTGGACGAGATCGAAGGCAGGACACCGCCTTCCCGTTTCCCGATGATTCTCGGCCACCAGATCGTGGGACGCGTGGCGGAGCTGGGAAAAGGATCGGCCAAATTCAAGGCGGGAGACCGCGTCGGCGTCGGCTGGATTCATTCCGCCTGCGGCAAATGTCTTTTTTGCCAAACCGGCAGGGAAAATCTCTGTGCCGACTTCAAGGCGACGGGACGCGATGCCGATGGCGGTTACGCCGAGTACGCTGCGATCCCGGAAACATCGGCCTATTCCATTCCGGAATGCTTTTCCGACGGGGAGGCGGCCCCCCTGCTGTGTGCCGGGGCGATCGGCTACCGGTCATTGCGTCTGACGGATCTTGAAAACGGCCGGAATCTCGGCTTGACGGGATTCGGGGCCTCGGCTCACCTGGTCTTGAAAATGGCCCGCTTCCTCTATCCCGACTCCCGGATCTTTGTTTTCGCCCGCAGTGCGAAGGAACAGGAATTTGCGCGGGAACTCGGGGCGGTGTGGTCCGGCGATACGGCAGCGGCCGCTCCCGAAAAATTGCATGCGATCATCGATACGACACCGGCCTGGAAACCGATCACGGAAGCCCTGAAGAACCTGGAGCGGGGAGGACGTCTGGTCATCAATGCCATTCGGAAGGAAGAAGGCGACAAGGACAGTCTTCTTTCACTGGATTACCCGGCCCAGCTCTGGCTGGAAAAAGAAATCAAAAGCGTCGCCAATGTGGCCCGGAAAGACATTGAAGACTTCCTGCGGATCGCATCCGGAATTGACATCCGGCCTAAAATTGAGGCATATCCTCTCAAGGAGGCCAACAGGGCCCTGTGCGATCTCAAGGATGGAAAGGGAACCGGGGCCAAGGTCCTGACCATCGCGTGAAGGCCTCCCTCTGTTCCGGAGGGGAAATTTTTCTGTCATGATCACAAATCCGGGAAAGGAGACGGAATCCTGTTCGGAAAAATTCGGAAAATTCTCTGCTCGGTCAAAACGACGATCTTTATCCTGATCGGCATCGCTGTCCTCTCCGGGATCGGGACGCTTCTCCCCCAGGGCAAGCCTCTGCCGGAAGCGCTCTCGGGGAAAAATGCCGTCGTTTATTCCATTCTCAACACCCTTCAGTTCTACGACATTTTTCATTCCTACTGGTTTGTCCTGCTGGCGGTTTTGCTGGCCCTGAACCTCCTCTTCTGCACCTGGTACCGCCTGCTTGCCCAGTCCTCCGACGGTTTCCGGAAAAACCATCGTGAAAACGGCCGGATAAATGTTCCAATGAACAGCCATGCGGAAATCGTTCATTCCGCAGGAAACTTCTCCGATGAAGCATGCCGCTGCGAAGCGCTGCTGAAAAAGCGCTTCCGGAAACTGCGGCGGGAAGACCGGAAAGAAGAAACCGTCTTCCAGGGGGAAAAGGGTTGTCTTTCGACTTACGGGGTTTATGTCATTCATGGCAGCATCCTCCTGATTTTATTTGGAGTGATTCTGGATGCCTTTTTCAGCGTCGCCGGCATCATGAACATTCCGGAAGGGGGCACGGATAACATCCTGTATCTCCAAAATGAGAAGGGAATCAGGAAACTCGATTTCGCCGTCCGGTGTGACCGCTTTACCCTGACCCTGTACGATAACGGGGCACCCAGGATGTACCGCTCCGATCTGACTTTTCTCGCCGGCGGGCAACCCGTTCACCGTGGCGCCGTGCTGGTGAATCACCCCATCACCTTTGGGGGGCTGCGTTTTTATCAGGCCAGTTACGGGGCCTTTCCCAGCGCACGACTCATCATCCTGCCACCCCGGAAAGACAAAGCCGGGTCTTCTCTTGAGGCCGCGCAAGGGGTCGCCTACCCCCTGCCTGACAGCGACGCCTCCTTCGAAGTCATCCGGATCGAAGAGAATTTCATGAACATGGGTCCGGCGGCCAAAATCCGGGTGCATACCCCGGACGGGGACCTCCGGTTCTGGATTTTCCAGCATATCGAATCGCTGCGGGAAACCTATCCCGGCGTGTTCGACGGCATGCCCGTTCTGAATCCGGCCGCTTTCAAGCCCTTTGTCTTTGCCCTGGACGGTCTGCACAACCGCTATTACACGGGCCTGCAGGTGATGCGCGAACCCGGCGTGTTCTGGGTCGGCCTTGGCGCCGTTCTGATGATGATTGGATTTATGATGGTTTTCTTCTATCCTCAGCGCCAGATATGGGTCGTGCTTCGCAGAACGGATCCGGGCACGGTCATCAGTATTTCCGGAAGCAGCCGGCGCGACCCGGCGGGGTTACAGAAGGAACTGAACTTCATCACAAATGAATTGAGCGTCTGAATTCACAGGGAACCGACGCACAGCGGCAACTTTAAACCACTAAGGAGGCCGGGATGGCCGACACCCAAATTCTGAGTATCGTCACCTTCATCTACCTGGGGGGGTTTCTCGCCTACATAACCCATTCGCTTACCGGGAAACCGTTCATCGGCCTTCTCGGCACGGTTGCCCTCGTTGCCGGATTCCTGGCGCACACGGCGGCCCTGCTCCTGCGGTGGAACGCGGCCTATGCCGTCGGCTACAACCACCCACCCCTGACCAACTTCTACGAATCCCTGATCTTCTTCTCCTGGACGATTATCCTTATATATATATTGATGGAATGGCGAACCCGGACGCGTATCCTCAGTTTGTTCATCGTACCGGTGGCGTTTCTGGCCCTGGCCTTCGCGTCTCTTTCCCCGGACATAAACACCCGCATCCAACCCCTCATTCCGGCCCTCCAGAGCAACTGGCTGACGAGCCATGTCCTGACCTGCTTCATGGGAT
>CAZIPU010000024.1:0-6646 GCA_964541005.1 uncultured Syntrophales bacterium
GATACGGTTCCTCTGGACCTGACTTAATTGTGCGATGAAGATGCCTGTGATAATTTTGTCCATTTTTGTTACATATTGTCCAACCTGGCGGTTCTGTGATATAAATTCCCCGTGAAAGAAGACAAAAGCATTGAGGAAACATTTTGAGCACGCATAATTACGAAGAACTGGCGGCCCTGCATGCCATTGCCAGAGCCCTTGCCCAGCCCTGGGATCTGCGGGATCAACTGGAGCAGGTCCTGAGCGAAATGAACGTTCGCCTGGGGATGCAGCGGGGGATGATCTCTCTTCTCGACCGCGATACCGGTGAAGCCTGGCTGGAGGTGGCCCACGGTGTCAACCTCGAAGGCATGGAGGTATCTTACCGGATGGGGGAAGGCATCACCGGGAAGGTGGCCCAGACGGGCCGGCCCATGGTCGTTCCCAATCTCGGCAAGGAGGCCCTTTTCCTGGACAGAACCGGCGCCAGGCGCTCCCTGAACCGTCATGAACTGTCCTTTCTCTGCGTGCCCATCATTTACGATTCCAGGGTTGTGGGAATCCTGTCCGCCGACAAAGCCGCCAAGGCGGTATCGAATCTGGACGGGGAGCTTGCCGTTTTGTCCTCCGTGGCGGAACTGATTGCCAAGGCCGTGCATATCCTCGCCCTGGAGGAAGAAAACCGGCGACTGCGCCGGCTCGTCAACCAGGGGAAGTCCCCTTCCGTCGATATTATCGGGCATTCGAGCGTGATGCAGGAGGTCTTCGCCCTGATCAGCCATGTGGCCGATTCGACCACGACGGTTCTGGTTCTGGGCGAGACGGGCACGGGAAAAGAGCTCATCGCCCGGGCGATTCACCTGAACAGCCCCCATCGCAAGGGGCCCCTTGTTCAGGTCAACTGTGCCGCGATCCCCGACACCCTGATTGAAAGCGAGCTTTTCGGCCATGAGAGGGGGGCTTTTACCGGGGCACTGCGCCAGCGGCGGGGCCGGTTCGAAGAGGCCAATGACGGCACCATCTTCCTGGACGAAGTGTCGGAATTGTCCGCCGCGGCCCAGGCGAAGCTGCTCCGGGTGCTTCAGGAAAAGCAGTTCCAGCCCCTGGGGTCATCGAAGGTCGTCCGAACGAATGCCCGGGTGATCGCCGCCACGAATCGCCGCCTCGAGGATTGCATTACCGCCGGCCAGTTTCGCAACGATCTGTACTACCGTCTCAGCGTGTTTCCCATTTATCTGCCGCCCCTGCGGGAACGGGGAAACGATATCATTCTGCTGGCCGATCATTTTGTTCTGAAATACGCGAAAGAACTGGGAAAGCCGGTAAAACGCATTTCCCCCGATGTCGTTGAGGCTTTCCTCTCAAATCCCTGGCCGGGCAATGTCCGGGAATTGGAAAACTGTATCGAACGGGCCGTGCTTCTGGCGGAGGGTGAGTCTATCGAAATGATTCATCTCCCGCCTTCCCTGCAGACCAAAGACAAGGGAGGGGATAAGAAAGAAGAAGGACGCCTGAATACGGTCATCGAAGCCCAGGCGCGGTCAATGATCCTGGATGCGCTCAAGGAAACCCGCGGGAACCAGACCCAGGCGGCGAAACTGCTGGGAACGACGAAACGGATTCTGGAGTATAAGATCCGGAAGCTGGAGATCGATCCGATGAAATTCCGTCAGCGAAAGAGTTAGGCAAAAAGGATCACGAAAGGGTAAAAAGTGATGGTCTCATAAAAAGGGAGATTCTGTCACAATTATCAGAAATCAATAAAAATTTGTCATACCGGCGAAAGCCGGTATCCAGAACTTAATGAAAATACTGGGCTCCAGATCGCGCTATGCTTGCCCGGAATGACAAAAGAGAAGTTTCTGACTTTTTACGGCATCATCAAAAGTGCATTTTAATGACATTATTGTTATTTTCTAATGAAGGAAATAACAAATTTGTTCTTTCATGACAAAGGGTCAAAAAAAGGGCGGGATTCAATCCCGCCCCTTTCGGCAATTCGGTTAAACATTGAACATGAGATCCGCGTACGTCGGCATCGGCCATAAGTCCTCATCCACCAGGGTTTCCAGCTTATCCCCATCCGTTCTTAAATGACCCATTTTCACGATGACTTCGTCGCGATAGAAACACGCGTGCTTGTAGGTGTCTCCATGCATGGCCGCCGCCTTGAGTGTGGCCTTTTCCAGGGCCGTAATGTTCTTCCGGAAGGAGCCCGTCACGGAGGAAATTTCTTTCAGAAGATCTTCCTGGGCGGATGTATCCGCCTTTACGCCGGTTTTCTTGATCGAGTTGATCGAGTCGGCCAGCAGGGCGGTGAACTTGATCGCGGCGGGGAGGATCTGGCGCTTGGCCATCTCCAGCATGGTCAGGGCTTCGATGTTGATCGTCTTGATGTAGTTTTCGAGGTTGATCTCGTAACGCGATTCCATTTCATGGCGGCTTAAGATGCCCTGTTTTTCAAAGAGAGCCACGCTTTGTTCGGAAATGATTGCAGAAATGGCGTCCACAGTCGAACGGATGTTGGGAAGCCCCCGCTTTTTTGCCTCGGCGACCCAGGCATCGGAATAGTTGTTCCCGTTGAAGATGATCCGGCCGTGAGCCTTGACGATTTCCTGAATAATTTTCTGGACGTCGGCTTCGAAGGAGGTCGAGTTTTCAAGCCTGTCCGCGATTTGCGACAGGATCTCGGCGGCAATCGAGTTCAGGGTGAAATTGGCGGCGGCAATGGACGCGGAGGAGCCCACCATGCGGAATTCGAATTTGTTCCCCGTGAACGCGAAGGGGGATGTTCTGTTCCGGTCGGTCGAATCTTTCGGCAAATCCGGGAGGGTGCTCACCCCGATCTTCAAAACACCCCCCTGTTGGGAACTGGCCGTGCTTCCTTTTCCGATCTGTTCCAGAATTTCCGTCAGCTGGCCCCCGAGAAAAATGGAAACGATGGCCGGCGGTGCCTCGTTGGCCCCAAGCCGGTGATCGTTGCCGGCGGTGGCCGCTGTGCTCCGCAGCAGGTCGGCATATTGATCGACCCCCTTGACGACTGCGCAGAGAAACACGAGGAACTGGGCATTTTCATGGGGGGTTCGTCCGGGTTCGAACAGGTTTTGTCCGTCGTTCGTCATCAGGGACCAGTTCACATGCTTGCCGGAGCCGTTTACACCGGCGAAGGGTTTTTCGTGCAAAAGGCAAAAGAGTCCATGCCTTAAGGCGATCTTCTTCATCATTTCCATGGTGAGCTGGTTGTGGTCCGTGGCGATATTCGCAGTGGCGAAGATAGGTGCCAGTTCATGCTGCGCCGGGGCCACCTCGTTGTGTTTCGTTTTGGCCGCGACCCCCAGTCTCCAGAGTTCTTCGTCCAGTTCCTTCATGAAGGCGGAAACCCTTTCTTTCAAGGTTCCGAAGTAATGGTCCTCCATCTCCTGTCCTTTCGGAGGTTTTGCACCGAAAAGGGTCCTCCCGGTGAAGATCAGGTCTTTTCGCAGGTCGTACATCCGCCTGTCGATCAGGAAATATTCCTGCTCAGGTCCGACGGTTGTGATGACTTTGGTGGCCGTTTTGTTTCCGAAGAGTCTCAGGACACGCAGGGCCTGTTTCGAGATCGCTTCCATGGAATGCAGCAGGGGCGTTTTCTTGTCCAGGGCTTCTCCCGTATAGGAGCAGAAGGCGGTCGGAATGCAGAGGGTACCGTCCTTGACGAAAGCGGGGGAGGTGCAGTCCCAGGCGGTATAGCCGCGGGCCTCAAAGGTTGCCCTCAGTCCGCCCGAAGGAAAGGACGAAGCGTCGGGTTCGCCTTTGATCAGCTCTTTGCCTGAAAATTCCATCAGGGCCTTCCCTTCCGCGGTGGGGGAGATAAAGGCATCATGTTTTTCCGCCGTGATGCCGGTCATGGGCTGGAACCAGTGGGTGAAATGGGTTGCCCCCTTTTCGAGGGCCCAGTCCATCATGGCAATGGCCACGACGTCCGCCACCGACGGATCAAGGTCAAGTCCTTCGTCAATCGTTTTTTTCAGGGCATTGTAGGTGGGTTTCGGTAAACGTTCTTTCATGACGGCATCGCTGAAGACGTTGGAGCCGAAAAGCTCGTGTAAAGTATTCTCTGTGGCACTGTTCTTATTCATGGTGAAATCCTCTTAAATATTAAAGGCTAAGTGCATATTATTTATATTGTTTGCCCCTTTAAGAAAAGGGGCACCATTCCCAAAGGTTATCTTATGTTTAAATGCCTCTGATGAGGCAATGACTGAATAAAGCGATTCATTGCTGCCTTTTAGCACATTTTCCTGCCGATTGCTTCTGATATAAGTGTCTTCCAACGCCAAGAACGGATGCACCTTCGATTTAGCAATTATCATTCCATAGACAATGAATTACATCCGCGAGGAGAATTCTACGCCGACGGGCTGTGGAAACCGGGCAAGGTGAATCTGCCCCGATCCGTTTATTTCATCAATACAGTCATGTTATCATCTGCTTGCATCGTTTGTGTCTTGCACTGAAGGATGGCGCTGGTGTTCGATGATGCGGTTCTTCCTCTTTTTCGGTCATCGGTGATGGTTTTATTCTCCCTTCACGAGCCACATATTTGTGTTGCCGTTCATGAGAATAGCACAAAAATGTTCGAATTATGATTGCCGATTCTTTTTGATGAAGAGGGGGCAAGTCGTAAGAAGGACTTTTAAGAGAGATTCAGGCCCTTAAACAGATTCAATCACGGCATCCATGCCCCTGATTTCCTTCGTGATCAAGGCCCCTTCTTCCATCCTTTCCCTGTCCGGAGAATTTTGACCGGCTGCTTCGCTCCTTGCCTATCCTGTTTCCAATGGGTACCGATAACATGGCATGTCTTTGGCAATGAATGCATAAAGCACGGGAAAGCGTTCTTGAGACAGGAACTCGGGAACGACATGTGCCAGAGAGAAAGGATCGATTCATGTGTCGATTGTTTGCCATAACCAGTCATGAACCGGTTTCGCCGATGGCGGCGATTCGGGCGCTCGATGTCATGAAGGAGGGCCATGACGGCTCCGGTGTAGGGCTTTTCCTGTCCGATCTGGGAGGGGAATTCCAGTTGTTCCGCAGAAACCCCATCCTTTCGGGCATCTTCTCCAATGAAGGGGTCAATGCCCTGGACCGGATCATGATGGACCTTGATTTCATGGTCAGGTACAAGCTGTCCATCAAGCCGGGAAAAAATCCCCCGGCCGGCACGCCGAAACGCGACAATTATCTGATCCGGGTTTATGAATATCCCACCGACTGGGAATCCCTGAGTGAAGAGGAGATCCATGACCGTCTGCTGAGAATACGGCTGCAACTGCGGGAAATCGGGCAAAAGGACGGCTCCATGCTGGTTTTCAGTTTCTGGCCGGACGTCATCATGATCAAGGAAGTCGGCGATCCCATGGCCATCGCGGAATACCTGGGACTGGACCGTCCCGAACTCAATGCCCGGATCATCATGGCCCAGGGCCGGCAGAATACGAACTACGCCATCGACATTTACGCCTGCCACCCCTTTTTCATCCAGGGGATCGCCACCATGACCAACGGGGAGAACACGGCTTTCCTGCCCATCCGGGAATTCCTGATGTCCCGGGGCTTAACCGGTTACACGGGTTATCAGTCGGATTCGGAGGTCTTTACGCACATTCTCCATTACGCGACCAACCGGCTGGGATTGGGGTTGAACCTGTACAAACACATCATCACGCCGCTTACGGATGGAGAACTGGCGCGACATCCGGACGGCGCGTGGCTTCGTCTTATGAAGCAGAGTTGCCGGCCCCTGATCATCGACGGGCCGAACTGCGTCATGGGCTGTCTTCCCGACAAAACCCTGTTCATGGTCCAGGACAGTAAAAAGCTGCGGCCGGGTGTCGTCGGCGGGGATGCGGGAATGTTTGTCTTCTGTTCGGAAATGTGCGGTCTGGATGCGGCGATTCCGCATCGCAACCGGAACCTCGATTTTCAGCCCATGAAATACGACACGGTTTACGTGCCCCGGGACCGCCAGGAGGTCAAAAAATGGAGCCAATGGGAAGAATTACCCCCTCTGCATTAAGTACGAAGGACCTGCCCTGGCAGATCCTCTGGAGCAAGGAGAAGTGCACCCTCTGTGGGCGGTGTACCGCCGTGTGCCCGGTGCGGGCGATCGAGCTGTCCGTTCACCGGAAGCGCACCCTCCAGGTCCCCCTGGGACTGAAGGAGAAACCGGGTAACCTCTACGGCGTCTATCACGGTATCCGGCAACGGACCGAACCCGCCTTCGCCTGCATCGGCTGCGGCATGTGCGATCTCGTCTGTCCGAACCATGCCATCATGCCGATCCACAACGATGAGCAGGACAAACTGCGCTTCCATAACAATCAGGACGGCGTACCCCGCCGCCGGGGAGGTCGGCGCAACGATCCGGGAAGCCTGCTTGACCGGATCAAGTTCGTTCGCATTTCCATGCTGACCGACCCGGCCCTCGATGCCGGCCGCCACGAATTTGAACTTCGAACCCTGCTGGGCCGGATTCTGCCACCGGAAGAGATCATCCGGATGACGAGGGAAGAAGGGTGGATTCCCCCGGTGCGGGAGATCTACCCCCTGGTTATCGGCAGCATGTCCTTCGGCGCCCTGTCGCCGACCATGTGGGAAGGGCTCCAGATGGGAGTGGCCTATC
>CAZIPU010000024.1:6746-8773 GCA_964541005.1 uncultured Syntrophales bacterium
TTCGGCGCCCTGTCGCCGACCATGTGGGAAGGGCTCCAGATGGGAGTGGCCTATCTGAACGAGGAACTGGGGATGCCTGTGCGCTTCTGCACGGGTGAGGGGGGATGTCCGCCGCGGCTGCTGCGGTCCCGTTTTCTCAAATACGTCATTCTACAGATTGCGAGCGGCTATTTCGGCTGGGACGAGATCATCCATGCCCTGCCGGAGATGGTGGAGGATCCCTGTGCCATCGAGATCAAGTATGGGCAGGGCGCCAAGCCGGGGGACGGGGGGCTTCTCATGTGGTCAAAGGTCAACCGGCTGATTGCCGCAATCCGGGGGGTGCCGCAGGGGGTGAACCTGCCCAGCCCGCCGACGCACCAGACGAAATATTCCATCGAGGAGGCCGTCGCGAAGATGATCCAGTCCATGTCCATGGCCTGGGGTTTCCGGGTGCCCGTCTACCCGAAAATTTCCGCCACGAGCACATCCCTTGCGGTCCTGAACAACCTGACCCGGAACCCCTATGCAGCGGGCCTGGTCATGGACGGAGAGGACGGCGGTACCGGGGCGGCCTACAATGTCTCCATGAATCACATGGGGCACCCCATTGCGAGCTGCATCCGGGATGCTTACCTGAACCTTGTCAAAATCGGGAAACAGAATGAACTTCCCCTGTTCGCCGGTGGCGGTATCGGCAAGAACGGGAACCTGGCGGCCAATGCGGCGGCGTTGATCATGCTCGGCGCCAGCGGCGTCCACTCGTCCAAGTACATCATGCAGGCGGCGGCGGGCTGTGTCGGATCGGAGGCGGATCGGTGCAATATCTGCAACATCGGCCTTTGCCCCAAGGGGATCACCTCCCAGGATGCCCGGCTGTACCGTCGTCTCGATCCGGAAAAGGTGGCCGAACGCCTGGTCGATGTTTTCCTTTCCTTCGATACGGAACTGAAAAAGATTGTTGCGCCCCTGGGGCGGTCGACTTCATTGCCCATCGGCATGTCGGACGCCATCGGGATCGACGATTACAACGCCGCCCGGAGATTGGGTATCAAATACGTCATTTGATCGGGATACGTTTGCACGGAAGAAGAGGGCAGGAAAAGAAAACCGGCTTGTTTATAAAAATGTGTTGCCCCATTGCATGCGGGGAAGAAAATTCTGGGTGTATCCATGTCTGATAAAGCGTCCATCATTATTCCGGGAATGGAGAATCTGTCGCGGCTGGATTCGCGGGTCCTGGAGGAGCGTGTCCATAAAGCCGTCGGTGAAGGTCATCGGACCATCGAAATCATCGCCCAGGGCCAGCACGGTATCGGCGGCCGTCTCTGGCCGGCCGGCCGGGAGACCGTGCGGATCTTTGTTTCAGGAACATCGGGACAGCGTCTCGGTGCCATGGGCTTTCCCAATACCACGATCGATTGTGACGGTTCCGCCTCCGATGACGTGGGCTGGCTGAACGCCGGAGCGGAAATTGTTGTCCGGGGCAGTGTCACCAATGGCGCCGGTAACGCCATGGCCCAGGGGCGTATTTCCATCGCCGGAGACACGGGTGCCCGCGCCATGACCATGACCAAGCACAACCCAAGGTTCGATCCGCCTGAAATGTGGGTGCTGGGGACCGTCGGCGATTCCTTTGCGGAGTTCATGGCCGGAGGGATTGCCGTCATCTGTGGTCACGGTTCTCCGCGGAGGGAGAATGTTCTGGGTTATCGTCCCTGCGTGGGCATGGTGGGCGGCAAGATATTTTTCCGGGGGCCCCATCAGGGTTTCAGTGAACAGGATGCCCGGCTGACGGTTCCGGATGATGAAGCGTGGCGGTGGCTCACCCGTGGGATCCGGGATTTTCTGGGCCGCATCGGGCAGGAAGCCCTGTATCCCCTTCTTACTGCCGATCGCGGTGCCTGGAACCTGCTTATGGCCCGGAAACCCTACGAGAAAGCGGGCAGCCCGGCCCGCAAAATGTCGGCTTTTCGGAAAGAAGTCTGGGACAAAAATCTGGGACCCGGCGGTTTGATCGGGGATCTCACCCGGATCGATATGAGCCC
>CAZIPU010000024.1:8873-18063 GCA_964541005.1 uncultured Syntrophales bacterium
AAAATCTGGGACCCGGCGGTTTGATCGGGGATCTCACCCGGATCGATATGAGCCCGGTCGAGGTAATCACCCGGGGCGATCTGCGGCGTTATATTCCCCTCTGGGAGAATGATAAGTATCTTCCCCCCTGCCAGGCCCACTGCCCAACGGGTATCCCCGTCCGGAAAAGATGGGAACTGATCCGGAAGGGGGCCCTGGACGAGGCGGTCGATCTGGCCCTTAAATATACCCCGTTTCCTGCCACGGTCTGCGGGTATCTCTGCCCGAATCTCTGCATGGATCATTGCACGCGCCAAAGCATGAACTGGCCTTCCGTGGACATTACCCAACTGGGGAAGGGCAGCCTTGCGGCTAAACCGCCGGAGCGGGCGCCGGAGACAGGAAAGAAGATTGCCGTCATCGGCGGCGGTCCGGCGGGCCTTTCCGCTGCCTGGCAGCTCTGGATCAAGGGGCATGATCCGGTCATTTATGATTACCAGGAGCGTTTGGGCGGTAAAATCACGGCGACGATTCCGGAGAGTCGCATCCCGGAAGAGGTTGTGAGTCACGAACTCAAACGCGTTACCGAGCGCATACCATGGGTGCGTCTGGCTGCCGCCCTGGAAAAGCAGGAATTTAAAAAAATCAGGGATGATTTTGATTACGTCGTCATTGCCGCCGGAGCCCAGAGGCCAAGAAAGTTGACGATTCCCGGTGCCGGGTATGCTCAGAGCGCCCTGGATTTTTTGAGGCAGGCCAAGCGCAATGGCGTCGTTCCCGGGTGCCGGGTGGTCGTCATTGGCGCAGGCAATGTCGGCTGTGACGCCGCCGCCGAAGCATTCCGCCTGGGGGCGAAGTCCGTTACGCTGATCGATATCCAGGAACCGGCTTCGTTCGGTAAGGAAAGAAAAGCAGCGGAAGCGGCGGGTGCCCAATTCCTCTGGCCCCGTTTCACCCAGGCCGTTACGGAGGAGGGCGTAAAGTTGACAGACGGCGAAACCCTGCCTGCCGATACGGTCATTGTGGCGATAGGCGACGAACCGGATCTGGATTTTCTCCCCGTCGAAATTGAGAGGGAAAAGGGGTTTATTACGGTTGACGGGCAGTTCCGCACGACGGATTCCCGGGTGTTTGCCATCGGTGATGCCGTCCGGCCCGGGCTTTTGACCGAGGCGATCGGTGCCGGCTGTACCGCCGCGAGAAGGATCGATGAACTTCTCCGCGGCATTGAAGATACGTGGGACCGATTACCGGAAATCGAACCGGAGCGCATTCATCTTGAATACTATACTCCTGAAACGGGAGCCGCGGCAACGCCCGCGGCCTGTGCCGGTCAATGCGCTTCCTGTGGCGCCTGTCGTGATTGCGGGGTCTGTGAGAACCTCTGCCCCGAGCAGGCGATTTCCCGGATGCCCGCAGTCGGCGAACCTTATGAGTATGTGGTGGACGAAAGCCGCTGTATCGGCTGTGGCTTCTGTGCCGGGGCTTGTCCCTGCGGTATCTGGCGCCTGGTGGAAAATGTGCCTCCGGAATGACGATCGGACGGCAAACAGGCTGAATTTATTGCCGTTGGGGAAATTTCCGGATGCTGAATTTGAATTGACCGGGACTGTTCAATGCTGTAATAAGCGATCTTCTTTAAACGGTTAAGGAGATTTACAAGGAGAAGAAATGGCCCTGCTGGGACGAAAAAAACAGGCCTTCCTCGTTCTGGAAGACGGGACGATATACCGTGGTTACGTCTTCGCCGGCTCCGGCGAGGTATTGGGGGAAGTGGTCTTCAACACGGGCATGACGGGTTACCAGGAAGTCATCACGGACCCCTCGTACAAAGGGCAGATCGTCACCATGACGTACCCGCTGGTGGGAAATTACGGGATCAATCCGGAAGACATGGAATCCGGGGGCATTCACCTGGAAGGCTTCATCGTCAGGGAATATCAGGCTCACCCCAGCAATTGGCGCAGCCGCCGGAGCCTGCGGGATTTTCTTGAATCCCATGACAAGCTCGGCGTCGAGGGAATCGACACGCGGGCGCTGACGCGGCGGATCCGTCTCCAGGGCGCCATGCGGGGGGTCCTGACGACCCGCACCGGCGATCCGGAGGTGCTGGTGAAAAAAGCCAGGGCCTATCCGGGCCTGGTTGGCCGGGATCTCGTCAAAAGCGTGACCTGTTCCCATCCCTACCGGTGGACACAGGGGTTGCCCCAGTCGATCGGGAAGGATCTGCCCACCTCGTCGGGTAAACGGGTAGTGGTCCTGGACTGCGGCGTCAAATTCAATATTCTCCGCTGTCTGGAACAAAGAGGTTGTGAAGTGCTGGTCGTTCCGGCACGGACAGACGCCGATGAGATCCTTTCTTATGTCCCCGACGGGATTCTTCTTTCCAACGGGCCGGGCGATCCGGCGGCCCTGCCGTACATCGTGCAAACGGTCCGGGCGCTGCTGGGGAAAATTCCTGTTTTCGGCATCTGCCTGGGACACCAGATACTCGGTCAGGCTGTCGGCGGCAGGACGGCGAAGTTGAAATTCGGCCATCACGGCATTAATCAGCCGGTGAAAAACATGGAAAACGGCAAGGTGGAGATCACCTCCCAGAATCACGGCTTCGTCGTGGAACCCGAGTCGGTATCCGGGGAGAGAAAGGTTACATTCGACAATCTCAACGACCGGACCTCGGAGGGGCTGTGCTATCCGGACCTGAAGGCGTTCAGTGTTCAGTACCACCCCGAAGCGGCACCGGGGCCGAACGACACCCTGTATCTCTTCGACCGTTTCGTCGGGATGATGGCGGCCGGTAAGTAAAGAAGAACCTGTTGAACGTACTTAAATAATCTGTAAGGAGCATGCCCTTGATTCTCATTGTCGACTTCGGTTCCCAGTATAACCAGTTGATTGCCCGCCGTGTCCGGGAACATCATGTCTACTGCCAGATCGAGCCCCCGGATATTTCTCTTGACCGGATCAGGGACCTGCAGCCCGAAGGCATCATCCTGTCGGGAGGTCCCGCCAGCATTTATGAAAAGGGAAGCCCGAAGGTCGATCCGGGCATCTTTGACCTGGGCATTCCCATTTTAGGGATCTGCTACGGCATGCAGTACATGGTGAACATCCTGGGCGGCGACGTCGCAAGATCGGACAAAAGGGAGTACGGCTTTGCCACCCTGAACATCAGGGACGACGGGGGTATCTTCCAGGGCATCGCAAAAGAGACATCGTGCTGGATGAGCCACGGCGATTCGATCCGGGTCCTTCCCGCGGGTTTCCAGGCCACGGCGTTGACGGACAATACGCCCGTGGCGGCCGCGGAAAACAGGGAGAAAAAATTCTATGGGTTCCAGTTCCACCCGGAAGTGGTTCACACCCGCGAGGGGAAAAGGATGCTCGAAAACTTCCTCTTCCGGATCTGCTCCTGTGAGAAAACCTGGACAATGAAATCGTTTGCCCGGGACGCCGTCGAGGAGATCCGTTCCCAGGTCGGGTCTGGCCGGGTCATCCTGGGCTTGAGCGGCGGCGTCGATTCTTCCGTTGCGGCCCTGCTGCTTCATCAGGCCGTCGGCGACCGGCTCACCTGCGTTTTCGTCGATAACGGCGTTCTCCGGGAAGGGGAAGCGGAAAAGGTCCAGGACGTGTTCCGCAAGCATTACCGCATCCGCCTGCGTTTCGTCCGGGCGAAGAAGGTTTTTCTGGACCGTTTGAAGGGGGTTGCCGATCCGGAACGGAAACGGAAGATCATCGGCCGGACCTTTATCGAAATCTTCGAAAAAGAGGCGAAGAGCATCAAGGGCGCGGCGTTTCTGGCCCAGGGCACCCTGTATCCCGACATCATCGAATCCCGCTCCGCCTTCGGCGGACCCAGTGCGGTCATCAAGTCACACCACAACGTGGGAGGTCTTCCCAGGAGGATGCGCCTGAAGCTGGTCGAGCCCCTGAAGCATCTCTTCAAGGACGAGGTGCGCCTCCTGGGAAAGGAACTGGGACTGCCCGACGAGATGATCTGGCGGCAGCCTTTCCCCGGTCCCGGTCTGGCCATCCGAATTATCGGCGAGGTGACGGATAAGCGGCTTTCGATCCTCAAAAAGTCCGATGTCATTTTACAGGATGAAATCAGGGCCGCCGGGTATTACCGGAAACTCTGGCAGTCCTTTGCGGTCCTTTTGCCCATCAAGAGCGTGGGCATCATGGGGGACCAGCGGACCTACGAGCATATCCTGGCCATCCGCGCCGTCACCAGCGACGATGCCATGACAGCGGACTGGGCGAAGCTGCCCCATGACCTCCTGGGGCGGATCGCCAACCGGATCATCAACGAGGTCCGGGGGGTGAACCGGGTCGTTTACGACATCAGTTCGAAGCCTCCGAGCACGATCGAGTGGGAATAAATGAGGGTGTCATTGCGAAAGAATGTGAGAAATCTTTATCCGTTATTTCAGGATTCCTCCCTGCGGTCGAAATGACAGGGTGTTAAGAGAGAATAAACTTTTACGAGAATAAGCAACAACGTCGGCCGGGTACTTACCCATCCGTACACTGAAATGACATGCCGAAACGAACGGATCTCAAGAAGATACTCATCATCGGGTCGGGCCCCATCATCATCAGCCAGGCCTGCGAGTTCGACTATTCGGGGACCCAGGCCTGCAAGGCCCTGAAAGAGGAAGGATACGAGGTTGTTCTGGTCAACAGCAACCCCGCCACGATCATGACGGACCCGGGGACGGCGGACCGCACCTACGTGGAACCGATCACCCCTGAAGCCGTTGCGAAGATTATCGAAAAGGAAAGGCCCGACGCCCTCCTGCCCACCCTGGGCGGTCAGACGGGGCTGAACACGGCCGTGGCCGTGGCAAAGACGGGTGTCCTCGAGAAATTCGGCGTGGAAATGATCGGGGCGTCCGTCGATGTCATCCACAAGGCGGAGGACCGGGGCAAATTCCGGGCGGCCATGGAGCGCATCGGCCTCAAGGTTCCCCGAAGCGGTTTCGCCCGGTCCATGGAAGAGGTTCTGCAGATATCGGAGTGGATCGGTTTTCCCATCATCGTCCGGCCTTCCTTTACCCTCGGGGGGACGGGAAGCGGTGTGGCCTATAACCGCGAAGATCTCCTGGAGATTGCCAAGGCGGGGCTCGACGCGAGCATGATCCATGAAATCATGCTGGAGCAGTCGGTTCTCGGCTGGAAGGAATACGAGCTGGAGGTCATGCGTGACCGGGCGGACAACGTCGTCATCATCTGTTCCATCGAAAATCTCGATCCCATGGGGGTCCACACGGGGGAATCCATCACGGTGGCCCCGGCCCAGACCCTGACGGACCGGGAATACCAGGTCATGCGCGATGCGGCGATCGCCATCATGCGGGAGATCGGCGTGGAGACGGGCGGATCGAACTGCCAGTTCGCCGTCAACCCCGAAAACGGCGAGATGATCGTCATCGAAATGAATCCCCGGGTGTCCCGCTCGTCGGCCCTGGCCTCCAAGGCGACGGGATTTCCCATCGCCAAGATCGCGGCGAAGCTCGCCGTCGGGTATACCCTGGATGAAATCCCCAACGACATTACCCGGGAAACCATGGCGTCGTTCGAGCCGGCCATCGATTACTGTGTCGTGAAGATTCCCCGGTGGACCTTCGAAAAATTTCCCGAGACGGAAGATTTCCTGACGACATCCATGAAGTCTGTCGGTGAGACCATGGCCATCGGGCGGACGTTCCGGGAAGCCCTCCAGAAGGCGGTGCGTTCGCTCGAAACCGGGCGTTTCGGCCTGATCGAACCCCTGCCCCGGAGGGGCAGGCAGGCGCGGGAGCTGATTGCGGCCAATATCAAGAAGCCCAACTCCAAGCGGCTATACCATGTGGCGGCGGCGTTTCATGCAGGGATGACCGTGGAAGAGGTTCACGACCTGACCTGGATCGACCCCTGGTTCCTCCGCCAGATCGAGGATATTGTAAAAGCCGAACGGATTATCGCGAAGTCGGCTCCGACGACCGACCTCCTGCGGGAGGCCAAGGAAATGGGCTTTTCCGACCGGCTTCTGGCAGCACTGTGGAAAACGACGGAGCAGGAGATCCGCAACCGGCGGTTCCGGGAAGGCATCCTGCCGGTTTACAAGCTGGTCGATACCTGCGCGGCGGAGTTCGAGGCCTACACGCCCTACTATTACTCGACTTACGAAACGGAATGCGAGGCCCGGCCGTCGGCAAAGCGCAAGGTGGCCATCCTGGGAGGCGGGCCCAACCGGATCGGCCAGGGGATCGAATTCGATTACTGCTGCGTCCATGCGTCCTTCGCCCTGCGCGAGGAGGGGTACGAGAGCATCCTGGTCAATTCCAACCCGGAGACGGTCAGCACCGACTACGACACCTCGGACAAGCTGTTTTTCGAACCCGTGACCCTGGAGGATGTTCTGCACATTTTGAGAACCGAGGGCAACGGCGATATCGGGGCGGTGCCCGTCATCGTCCAGTTCGGCGGGCAGACCCCCCTGAACCTGGCCAAGGGGCTGGAAGCCGCCGGGGCGACCATCCTGGGGACTTCTCCCGATGCCATCGACCGGGCGGAGGACAGGGAGCGTTTCCAGGAGATCGTCGAGCGTCTGCAACTGAATCAGCCGAAAAACGACACGGCCATGAACACCGAGGAGGCCGTCATCGCCGCCAAGCGAATCGGCTACCCTGTTCTTGTCCGGCCCTCCTACGTTCTCGGGGGGCGCTCCATGGAAATTATTTATGATTCAGGTACGTTGCGTCAGTTCATGGTCCGGGCGCTGGATGTTTCGCCGGGGCACCCCATCCTGATCGACAAGTTCCTGGAAGACGCCGTCGAGGTCGATGTCGATGCCCTCAGCGACGGAACCGAAACCGTCGTGGCGGGGATCATGGAGCATATCGAGGAGGCGGGTATCCATTCCGGCGACAGCGCCTGCGTGCTGCCGCCCATGACCCTGTCGGCGGATCTCCTGCAGACCATCGACGAACAGACGAAAAGGATCGCGAAGGAAATCGGCGTGGTGGGTCTCATGAATATCCAGTATGCCGTGAAGGATGGTGTCTTGTACGTTCTGGAGGTCAATCCCCGGGCATCCCGGACGGTGCCGTTTGTGAGTAAAGCCATCGGCAAGCCCCTGGCGAAACTGGCGACCCGGGTCATGCTGGGACAATCCCTCAAAGAACTCGGTTTTGCCGGGACCATCCGGCCCACGTATGTGTCTGTCAAGGAAGCCGTCTTTCCCTTCAACCGGTTCCCCAATGTCGATATCCTCCTCGGTCCGGAGATGAAATCGACAGGTGAGGTCATGGGCGTCGACGAATCCTTCGGGGTGGCCTTTGCCAAGTCCCAGATGGCGGTCGGCTTCAAGGTGCCCCTGACCGGGCGGGTTTTCGTCAGCGTCCACGATGATCACAAGGAAAGAATTTTGCCCATTGTGCGGAGTTTCCATGAAATGGGATTTACGATTGTCGCCACACGAGGTACCGCGACGTATCTGTACGAAAGAGGAATCCCCCTGGAAACGATCCTGAAAGTGAGCGAGGGCCGTCCCCACGTGGTGGACCGGATTAAAAACGGGGACATCCAGATCATTATTAACACCAGTGTCGGCCGGAAATCCAGCCGGGACGCCTATCATATCCGCCGGGGTGCGCTCGTTTACAACATTCTTTATACGACAACCCTTTCCGGAGCCCGGGCTTTGAGTGAGGCCGTCATGGCCTTGAAACGGAAGGAGTGGACGGTGACGCCCCTCCAGGATTATCATCGTACATTTTCCGAAAAGGGATGAGGGTGATGGGCATTGACGAAAGCGATGGGCAAGCGGCAAAAAAGTCGGTTCAAAACGATGGGAAACCCCGGGACGCCTGCGGGGTTTTTGCCGTTTACGGTCATGAGGAAGCAGCACGTCTGACCTTTTTCGGGCTTTTCGCCCTTCAGCACCGGGGCCAGGAAAGTGCGGGGATCGCCGTGGCCGACGGTTGCCAGATCCGGGAGAGAAAAGGCATGGGGCTGGTTTCCGAAGTCTTCCAGGAGGAGAATCTGAAGAAGCTTCCCGGTTCCATGGCGATCGGCCATGTCCGGTATTCCACAACGGGCTCCTCCGTGATTTCCAACGCGCAGCCTTTCCTGGTGCACCATGCCGACGAGTATTATGCCCTGGCCCATAACGGGAACCTCGTCAACGCCCAGGCGTTGCGGTCGGCCCTGGAAGACAAGGGCTCCATTTTCCAGTCGACGATGGACAGCGAAGTCATCATTCACCTGATGGCCCCACACCTCAAAGACCGCTTCGAGGACGCCCTCGTCAATGCCCTCTCCCAGGTTCAGGGCGCTTACAGCGTGGTCATGCTGACAAAAGACAAGGTGATCGCCACGCGGGATCCCCGGGCGTTTCGTCCCCTTTCCCTGGGACGCCTCGATCATCATGGCTGGGTGATTGCATCGGAGACCTGCGCCTTCGATCTCATCGGGGCCCAGTACCTGCGGGACATCGAACCGGGCGAAATCGTTATAATCGATGAATCGGGGCTGCGCAGTCTCAGTCCGTTCCCTGCCATGAAACCGTGCCATTGCATTTTTGAAATGATCTACTTTGCCCGGCCGGACAGCCAGGTCTTCGGGGAAAACGTCTATCTTTGCCGCAAGCGTCTCGGACACTGTCTGGCCAAGGAGTTCTGCCCCGAGGTGGATCTGGTCATGCCGTTTCCGGATTCGGGTAATTACGCCGCCCTGGGTTACGCCGAGGAGAGCGGGATTCCCTTTGAGATGGGGATGATCCGGAATCACTACGTGGGACGAACCTTTATTCAACCTACCCAGATCATGAGGGACTTCGGGGTCCGCGTCAAGCTGAACCCCGTCCGTCCGCTTCTCAAGGGGAAAAGGGTCCTCATCGTCGAGGATTCCATCATCCGGGGAACGACAAGCCGCAACCGGGTGCGGAATTTGCGGGAAAACGGGGCGAAGGAGATCCACATGGCCGTCAGTTGCCCCCCGACCCGCTTCCCCTGTCCCTACGGAATCGATTTTTCCTCCAAGGGGGAACTCATCGCCTCCCGGGAGGGAAGCGTCGATGCCATCGCCCGCTTTCTCGGCCTGGAATCCCTCCATTACCTGAGCCTGGAAGGCATGGTGGCCGCAACGGGAATGCCCGCCGATCAGTTCTGCCTGTCCTGCTATACGGGGAACTACCCGATCGTTCCGCCGGAGAACCTGGAAAAAC
>CAZIPU010000025.1:0-13224 GCA_964541005.1 uncultured Syntrophales bacterium
AATTCTCGACAGGAACGACTTGAGGAATCATACAGATGGTCCAATTTTCCCCAGTTGCCGGGGTATTCTTCCTCAAGGCTTACTACGCAGCCGCCGGTAAATCCAGCAGTGGAAGAAGAAAAACCACGCAACACCGCCGCCCAGACGGATCATTTTGCGGGCTACCCGCCTCATGCTTTGCTGTTGGCCGACTTTTCGGTCGGCAAAGTACATGCCCAGAAGTCCCTGATTGATCATGCGGTGGAACCGGCTGTCGGGGAGACCGGCGATACCCGATAATGACTGCCGGTAAAAATAGGCCAGGCGCTCTGCAAGAACGGCTTCGGAAGGGAAACAGGCACAAAAATTGAGATCTCCTTCCATGCGGTCTTCCTGTTGGTCGATAAAATAGTCCAGCAGGATGTGAAGACCCTGTACCCAGGGAAAGTACGCGTCTTTGATCCGGCGGACCAGGCGCTCGGTCAGAATGCCGGAGAAGGCATAGGAAACGAGGCAGAAAATGCCCAGGGTCGATCCGGCGCTGGCGGAAAATTCATACCAGGCCAACCCCCCCAGGGTGCCCTTTCGCTCGTCAAACCAGGCCAGAAGGCGGGGCAGCCGTTCCTCGTGCCTGACGTGCTTGTGAACCTGCAACCGGCAGTAGTCTTCGGCCAGCTCGTGCAGGACAGGTGCGATGAGCGGATAAGTCACCAGGGATCCCAGAGTCTCCTGACAGGTTTTCACCAGATCAAGGAGATAACCGCCGTCGTCCTGTTCCGGGTGAAGGCGGTAATATGAAATGGGCGCCTCCGACGGGGACAGGGCATGGCGCATGGACCGGTGGAGAAGTTCAAAATCGTCGGGATCGAGAGAAGTGCTCCGGTCACAGAGATTGTCCAGGTAATCGCTGATCGTCTGGTAGGCCACGATGAAACGGATTGCCTCCCGGTAATGATCCCGCGCCAGAAGACCGTAAATCGCGCCCCCCTCGCAATGAAAGGTTTTCGAATGAATGCTGGCCAAGGCCTGACGGCGTAATTCCGGGTCGGGGATTCTCCGGGCTTTCTCCGCCCACTCAGCAAGATACCGATGGACCAGGGGACGGACCTGGATGAAGATTCTGGTGGTCATCACGACCAGGGACCGGGGCACATTCACCGTTCACTTTTTCTCCCGTTGTGGTATGGATCGAACAAGGCAACTCGGGTTGCCTTAACACAAGGGCCGCATTTACTCAAGAAAAGGGGTTCCGCAAAGGGCATGTTCATGAATAAATCGGAGCAGAGAGCACGGCAGGATTACGATGTCGTCGTCATCGGTGGCGGAGCGAGCGGCATGACGGCTGCGGGGCGGGCCGCTGAAACGGGGGCGCGGGTGCTCCTGCTCGAGAAAATGAAACAGCCGGGCAAGAAGATCCTCCTCAGCGGGAAAACACGCTGCAATCTTTCCAATGTGAAGGATTTAAATGGCTTCATCGCCATGTTCGGGGATAACGGTCGGTTCCTTTACCGGGCCCTTCATCATTTTCCACGGGAAAGCCTCCTGAATCTTTTGCGCGACTCCGGTGTCGAAACAAAGGTGGAGCGGGGCGGACGCATCTTCCCCGTATCCGACCATGCTGAAGACGTGGTCCATGCCCTGCGCGGTTTCATGGAAAAACACCGGGTCGAACTTCGCACGGGGATCCGGGTGGGAGGTATCGAAACGCGGGAAGGCCGCGTAACGGGAGTCCGTACCGACGAAGGTTATTTCACATCAAAGTCCGTCGTCCTGGCGGCGGGCGGCGCGACCTACCCGATGACCGGCTCGACCGGGGACGGTTACCGGATGGCGGCGTCTCTCGGTCATTCCATCGTGAAGCTCCGGCCCGCCCTGGTGCCCCTGATCGTGGAAGAAACGGAACTGGCCGCGTCCATGCAGGGTGTGAGCCTCAAAAACGTCAGAATGACGGCCTTCGCCTGTGACGCCGATCAAATCGATCTCTCCCGGATTCCCGCCTTTGAAACGGGCCGTGGAATCCGGTCGAAAAAGCGCCCCACCGCCGTTATTGAAAACAGGCAGGGAGAGCTGATGATGACCCACTTTGGCCTGGGAGGACCGATCACCCTGCTGATGAGCCTTTCCATCGTTGACGCCCTTGAAAGGGGACCCGTCAGTGTGTCCATTGATCTGAAACCGGCCCTGGATGTGAAACAGCTCCAAGAGCGGTTGCAGAGGGATTTCAACGCCGCCGGTAAACGCACCTTCCGCAGGATCATGGCGGACCTCCTACCCCACAAGATGGTGGGGCCCCTGATCAGGCTGACGGGCGTGGAAGGGGATAGAACGGCAAACCAGATCACGTCCCGGGAACGGGACGCAATCGTCATGACCCTGAAATCGCTGAGATTTACCATCAAAAGCCCCCTTCCCCTGTCCCGGGCGGTCGTCACGGCCGGGGGGATATCGCTTAAGGAGATTGATCCGAAGACGATGGAATCCCTGAAAGTTGCGGGGCTTTACTTCTGCGGGGAGGTTATGGATATCGATGCGGACACCGGCGGATACAATCTGCAGGCCGCTTTTTCAACGGGCTGGCTGGCCGGGGAATCGGCGGCCCGTTTCGCCCTGTCCGGACCTCATAAGCCACGGATGGCGGCGAAGGGATAAAAAAGAATCGTCTTTCCCTGTTTTCCACTGATTTAACCGGGACTTGAAGACCTTTTAAACTCCTTGACAAGGCCGGCATGTTCGGATAATAGAGGGGCTCCAGTTGGGCAAATAATGAGAAAGCCGATGTAGCTCAGCCGGTAGAGCAACTGATTCGTAATCAGTAGGTCCGCGGTTCGAATCCGCGCATCGGCTCCAGAATCCTGAGAGTCTCTCGTTTTTGACAACGAGGGGCTTTTTTCTTTGGCTTCTTTGTCCCGGACATGTGACAGAGAAGCGGGATAAGGCAGATTACAAATAAAGGAATGTTTTATGGCAGAGGAAGAAAAATCATCGTGCAGCGGATGCGGAAGCGCACAGGGTCAGCAGGGAGAAGGCGGATTTCAGGCATTTCTCGAGCAGGAAGAAATCAAAGACCGGATGGGGAAGATCAAACATAAAATCCTGGTCATGTCCGGCAAGGGCGGCGTGGGAAAAAGCACCGTTGCCACGAACCTGGCCGTTGCTTTGTCGAAAGCCGGAAAAGCCGTCGGCCTGCTGGATGTGGATTTTCACGGACCGAGCATTCCGACCCTCCTGAAGCTCGAAGGCAAACCGGTCTATCAAAGCGAGGAAGGTCTGATTCCCGTTGAATTTCTCTCCGGCATCAAGGTCATGTCGGTCGGGTTCCTTCTCAAGGACCAGGATGAGGCCGTCATCTGGCGGGGACCCATGAAAATCGGGTTCCTCAAGCAGCTCTTGAAAGACGTCCTCTGGGGCGACCTGGACTACCTGGTGATCGACTTCCCTCCGGGAACAGGCGATGAACCCCTTTCGATTGCACAGATGATCCCGGAATGCGACGGCGCGGTCATCGTGACGACACCGCAGAACCTCTCGCTGAACGACGTGAAGAAATCCATCAATTTCTGCCGGCGGATCAAGGTTCCCGTGCTGGGCGTCATTGAAAATATGAGCGGCCTCGTCTGTCCCCATTGCCGAGGCATGATTGATCTGTTCAAAAAGGGCGGCGGGGAAGAGATGGCCAAAAAGATGGATGTGCCTTTCCTGGGCAGGATCCCGATCGACCCCAGTATCGTGGAGGCCTCTGACCTGGGAGAACCCTATGTGAGCCGTCACGGTGATACGGAGGGTGCGGCGGCTTTTTCCCGGATCGTGCAGCATGTGATCGATCTCGAAGACAAAGGCAATGCGTCAGCCTGAGAGGAACGTGCGTTCGGAGTGGTTTGCCCTGAGGAGGGTGAGCTGAGGGCCCGGAACTTTGAGAAATCTCCATGAAGCGGGTTGAATCTCTTCTCATCACGGAAGAAACCGTTTTCAATGCCGTCAAGCTGGCCGCCATGTTCAAGGAGAACGATTCCCTGGCAGTCCTCATGTACGGTGCACCGGACCCCGATGCGATTTCCTCCGCCATGGCCCTGCGGGAACTCGCCCGTCAGAAATCCGGTCTCACAAAATGCGTTTTCGTTGCCACCCAGCCTTTCGTCCGGCACCAGAATCTGGAGTTCGCCCGGTCGATGGGAATCGACATTCAACTTCTCGACAAAACGGATCTTGCGGAATACCGGCTGATTGCCGTGGTGGACAGTCAGCCGTCCTTTTTCGGAAACGCTCTGGGTGACATCCGTCCCCAGATCGTTCTGGACCATCACCCCCGGAAACCGGGCTGGCACGCGGAGCTGGAAGATGTCCGCAAAGGATACGGCGCCCTCTCTACCATCATGACCGGTTATCTGCTGGCCGAGCGGATCCGGATTCCAAGAATTCTTTATACCGCCCTTCTGTACGGAATCCGAAGCGACACCAACAATTTCGAACGGGACGCCCGTCTGGAAGACATCGGTGCCTATTACCTGACCTTCGCCCGGGCAAACCGCGAACTGATCCGCCGCATCGAGATGAATCAGATTCCCGAGCGGTACCTGAAATATTACGAGTTCGCCTACCGCCACAAGCACCGGCACCGGGAAAAGATCTTCTGCTTTCTCGGAACGGTGGAAAATACCGACGTCTGTGTCCAGGTTGCCGATTTCCTGCTGCGGATCATCCAGATCTACTACGTTGCGGTGGCCGGCATCGTCAAAGATCAACTGATCATCGTCTTCCGCGGCGACGGCTACCGGATGAACTGCGGGGCTATCGCGTCCAGAACCTTCGGCCGTCTGGGAAGCGCCGGAGGGCATCGCAGCGCCGCCCGCGCGGAAATCCAGCTCGACATCCTGAAGGAAGTCCTGGCGGGAGACCTCTCCTTCGAAAACGTGGAACAGTTCCTCCTTCAGAATCTCGAAATGAGGAAAGAACGTTTTCACGATTCCGGGGCAAAAGAAAAGGGGTGATGAAACATCACCCCCTGAAACCGGATGCTGATTAAAAATCCCTTCTATGCGCCTGACTTTTCCGGGCTCGCTTTTTCCGAGGAAGCGGCTTTTTCCGTTTTTTCCTTTTTGCTTTCACGGGTTGAGGGCTTTTTCCCGCCGTAATCCGTCACATACCAGCCGCTGCCCTTCAGATGAAACGACGAGAGGGACAGAAGCTTGCTGACGGGCCCCTTGCAGAAGCGGCAATGGGTGATCGCCGGTTCCGTAATACCCTGAAATTCTTCAAATTCCTTTCCGCACTTCCGGCATTTGTATTCGTAAATAGGCATGGCAAAACAACCTCCTGTAAAAAATATATCTTAATGAATGATGGCTTCCAGATTATAGCGTTTGCTGAAACAATCCAGGACCAGATCCAGATGGGGATGGTCCGCCGGTTTCAGAATATCCTGCGTAATGGCGTTGACCGTTTCTTCTTCGACCTCTCTCCGGTGGTTGTCCATGTCGAAATCGGCAACGCCTCCGGAAAAACGGGCGACATGGACCAGTTCGTGGGCGGCGATGTACAGAAGCAGCGGCGACAAGCGGATGAACGAACCGGCCCGGTCTACCGCATCCAGAATCCGGTTGTCCTGCAGGCAGATCCGGTAGAAATCAAAACCGCCCTCCGCATCCGCCCTATCCTTTTGATAGCCGTACTTGCACAGATGGGCGAACACACCGTCGTTGATTTCGTGGCGTTCCAGGTTGGCCCGGGTCTTGACGTCGTAGCGCCAGTTTTTAACGGCCGTCGGCGTCAGGCGGAAATGACGCGAGACCATTTTTTCCGCCAGGAAAAATGACCGGCCGGCCTGAGCGATTTCGCTCGGATTGAAGCAGCGATCCATCACCACCCTCGCCATAAACCCTTGACCTGACTCCTTTTCAACCACGCCCCTTACAAAACCGGCGTTAATATATCCATCGCCGGGTCTTTGTCAAATGATTTTATCGCGTCGAAATTGCAGGGTATTCGTGAAAAAGAAATTGGACAAAAAGCTGAGCCGGAGCTCAGCGATCGGCTGTATTGACTTTGTTAGATCTTTTCACCTTGATATTTCTCCAAGTACTTTTTTAGAGCTGTAAATGCAAATGTTTAGTGCTTTTCAATATCCTTCCAAAATTCATCAGTAATAGGCTTCTGTTTAATATTGCCTCGGAAATATGTTATTGTTGGACCGTTATTCATATCATAGGTCACATGTCCGTGTGCAAACGCATTCCTAAATTCTTCCACTTTAGACATATTATTTTCAAATCGATTTATTGCCTCACCTTCTGCCCACTTATTATCCTTAGCAATACCAAAAACCACACGCCGTTTAACATTGAAGGATAGTGCACCTGATTCGATGAATCGTCTGTCGAAATCAAGAGATTCTTTGAACATATCTTTCGTAAAATAATGATTTAGAATAATGCGATTCATTAGTTTTTCAATTGTTAACGCGGACCAAATTAACGCGGATACATTTTGATAGACAAGCGCTGTATTCTTATTGGCGGCGTCTAGATTAAGCACACCCCCACTTGGCCCATCTGTTGAGCCATCTAGTTTAATTGTTACCTTATCGCAACCAGTAGCACAATAATCAATTGGCAGGTTCAGTTTATGCATTTATTCTTCCATCTAACAATTAATATACCCAATGAACCTTTCCCAAAATATGCGCCATCCTACTTCATTCAATAAGAAATGGGAACATGAATTTATGTCATGAAATAATATGATTAAACTATTGTCAGGGGATCTTCCATGGTCATAAAGATCGAAAGCCGTAATAAACGGTGGTCCAGATTGATTGTGTCTGATTAGAAGAGCGAGATCTCAACCTTTGGAGGGTATCTTTTCCAGATCCCAGATGAAGGTGACGCCGCTGTTGGGGAAAATCCACTCCCGGTTGTCGATTTTCAGCTCGATCGATTTGCCCCGCTCCTTGACGACCTCGGGATAGGGGTTCTTCCCGGCGAAGAAGGCCACTTCCCGGACGTTCTGCAGTTTCGTATCCCGGTAGTCGAAGGTGATGTCCAGTCCCCGGGTGGGGTAAACCAGGTAAACGGAGAAGGTGTTGCTGTCTTTGGCTTTCTTCGTAACGATTTCAATTTCCAGCTTGACGGGCCTGTCGACCTTGTCCTTGAGTGTATCGCCGCCGCACCACACTTCGTAACCCCGGTCCGTGTGGGTCGACCGGATCAGGGGAATCGTCTCGCCGTCCACGGCGACCTGCACGATTTGGAAATCCCGTTCCATGACCTGGTTGTCCCCGCGGCTCAACAGCCAGCGGTACTCGCAGAGCGGGTCGTGAAACAGGGCGGCCAGTTGTTCGTTATTCCGGGCGCAGCCGATGAAGAAGATCTCGCTCCGGATGGCTTTGACATATTCGATGTGGGTGGTGACCTTGAAATACTTACCCGCCTCCGGGTCGGCCTTTCTCTCCCCGGCCGTGAAATCGGCGACCTTGATGTCGTAACGGAAATCCGTGCGGAGTTCGAGCTGGCGGTCGCCCCTGCCGAAGAGGGTTTCGAACATTTCGTAGTAGATCGCGTCTCCCAGTTCTTCATTCTTGGCCCGGGTCTGAAAGCACTGGCGGATGATGTTGTCGATCCGGGACAGGGATTTCTCCTCCTCCGGAATGTAGATGCGGCGTAGACGAGGTTCCACCGCCCCCGTCCGCCCCTTGTGGATGAAGACCCGGGGCGCCCGTTTCCCCAGCATGCAGAGAATTTCATAGCTGATCGTGTTGACCCGCGCCGCGATGTCGTTGGCGGTGATCTCTTCCAGGCCGTCCCGGCCCATGAGGGTGACCACATCGCCGACCTGGCAGTCCGGGATATGGGAGACGTCGATGGTGCACATGTCCATGGAAATCCGGCCGATGACGGGCGCCCGCTTCCCCCGGATCAGGGCTTCTCCCCGGTTGGAGAGGATGACGCCGTAACCGTCCCCATAGCCGACGGGAATCGTGGCGATGAGGGTCGGCCGGTTCGTCACGTAGGAGCGGCCATAGCCGATGCTGTACCCCCGGGGAAACTTTTTGACCAGAACCACCCGCGTTTTGAAGCTCATGACCGGTTCCAGATGCGCCCGGGCCTGCGTGTCTCGGGACGGGTAGATGCCGTAGGTCATCAGTCCGGGCCGGACCAGATCGAAATGAAACGCCGGGTAATTCAGAATGCCGCCGCTGTTGGCCATGTGCCGGATCGGAAAGGTCAAGCCTTCGCGACGGAGCTTTTTCAAAAGATCCAGAAACAGGCGGCCCTGTTCCTGGCTGTAGTCATTGACCTGTTCTCCGGAGGAGAGGTGGGTGAAGATGCCTTCCATGATCAGGTTCGGGCACCGGGCGATCTCATGGATGACCCGCATGGCCTCCTTGTGCATCGTGCCGCCGCGGCCCATGCCCGTGTCGATTTCAATGTGAATGGGGCCGGAAATACCCGCTTCCGCGTATTTTTGCTGCAGAATTTTTGCAAAATGGGCATCCGAGACGGAAGGAATGAGGCGATATTTGATAATATCGGATATTTCCGATTCCATGGAGGGGCTGAGGATCAGAATCGGCGCCGTGATTCCGCTCACCCGCAACTGGACGCCTTCATCGGCATTGGCAACACCGAGCCAGGAGGCCCCGTTCTTCAGGGCCATGTTCGAGATTTCAATCGCGCCATGGCCATACGCGTCCGCCTTGACCACCTGGAGAATCCGGACGGATGAGCCGACCAGCCGTCGCAGTTCCCGCCAGTTCTGATTGAAATGTTCCAGATCGACTTCGACCCAGCTCCGGTACTGTTCTTCCTTCACGCTAATCCTGCTTAACCGTTTTGTTGTCGATCATCCGCAGGCGAAACCGCAGGGCGGAGAATCCGTTTTTCGATGATTTCGGCCAGCCCGCCGACATCGTTGATGTCCACACAGGGAACGCCCAGGTCGAAATGACGGTCGCTGGCCAGGGCCAGCAGATTGTCTTCAGGCGTACAGAGAAGCTCGTGATTCATGACGGAGCGGAACACCTCTATTTTGGGATGGGTATTCCTTTTGTACCCTTCCGAAAGAATCAGATCGACATCATGGATGTAGCGGTCCCGAATCTCCGCCAGTTCATGATCCTTGTCCACATCCTCGACGATACCGATCTTCCAGGGGGAGGAAATGATCGAGATCCTGGCCCCGGCATGCTTGTGACGCCAGCTGTCCTTTCCTTCATGGTCCATGTCGAAGCCATGGACATCGTGCTTGATCGTTGCGACACGGTAGCCCCGCCTCACCAGCTCGGGGATGAGCTTCTCGATCAGGGTCGTTTTCCCCGAATCGGATCTTCCAACAATGGAAACAATGGGAATCATTAAAATATCCTTATATAATCAATTATTTTTGCTCATTTTTTCCGGAGCGGGACGATGGGAATCCGTCGCCGTCAGCCCTTAACGAATGGGGTCCCTATACCTCAAAACGCACCCTTCAGCAAATCCCGTTTTTTTCTCGTTAAAGCGGCCTTCTCCTTTTCGCCCCGCGATTCCTGGTCGTCGGCCAGTTTCTGCAGATAAACCAGCAGAACGGCCTTCCAGCCCTGGCGGGAGGCCGTATCGATGACAGACCGGAATCCCTTCTCCCCGCAGATCCGCCGTTTGTCGCAAACCGCCACGGCAATCACACGGGAGACGGGATCTTCGATACGATCGATGGTGCCTGAGACGGTCTTCTCATTTCCGTCCTGCAGGGCGGTGAAAAACGCGCGATACGGCAACGGCAGGGTATCCGTTTCGATTAGGTCCCAGTCGCCCCGGAGCAGCCGATAGAACTGCTCGTTTTCCGGATCTTTCCGGACAGCGGCAATGGCAACGTATTCTTTTTGCGACAGGGGCAACTGCAGGATCGTCTCCATGGCCATCCGGGTCAGGTAAACCCGGCCCAGAAGTTTCAGATCGCCGCTCCTTTGGGTTTCGTCCACGGCCCTTTGGAAATACCGATCCGCCAGATCCGTTTTCCCTTCCAGGGTACTCTTTTTATAACTTTCCAGGGCGTTGTAACTTTCATAGGTCCAATCGGGAATCTGCGGCGCCGAACAACCCATAACGAAAAGGCACAGTATCAGGAGAAGATTCCGCTTCATCATGGCAGCCTGATCTCTTTCTGCTTTCCGGAAGACAAAATGCCTTCTATTTCCCTGGACAGGTTCTTAATGGACGTGACCGTGGCATCGATTTCGTTTCGCAGGACCTTCAGATCTTTCGTGGAATCGGAGGCGTCCGTCGTGATCCGGTTGATGTTGTCGACGGCCGTATTCAGTTTTTCCAGCTTTGCCAGAATGTCTTTCAGGATGCTGTTGACCAGGGGCAGCGTTCCGCCCGGGCTGTAGAGATGCTCATCCGTATTCTTCAGAACGCTTTCCAGGTGCCGGACCGATTCATGAACGGCGCGGATGCTTTCCTTCTCCCCCAGGACCATTTCGACAATCGATTTCTTCTCCGAAAAGTTGGCCGTTATCTTTTCCGTATGATCGAGGATTTTTGTGACGTTTCCCTTGGGATCAGCCAGGGTTCCCGTAATCTCCTCCAGGTTGACGACGGTCTGATTGACCTTTTCGACAATGGGGCGGGCTTTTTTGATGATTTCGTTAATGTCGTCGATGATTTCGATTTCCGACATCGAATCATATAACAGGGGCGGCGCCGACAGGTCACCCGTGTAAACATGGATGCGGGCCGTGCCGAAAACCGGTTTGACCAGGGTGAATTTGCTCGTCTGACGAACCCACTTGGTATGCCGATCCGGAATATCGACTTTGACGATCACAAAACCATCGGCGTCCAATTCCAGGGAACTCACCTTGCCGATCTTGAAACCCGAGAAGAGAACCGGCATCCCTTCCGTCAGGCCGTCCCCGGATTGCGAGTACAGGGTGTAGGTCTGCACCTTTTCAAAAAGGCCTTTCTTGTATGCCACGTAGAGAATCGAGGAGGCGATCAGCAGGGTCGTTAAAATTACGAACAAACCGACCTTGAATTCAATTTTACGATCCATCAAAGAGTCCGTATTTGTTTTTTTGCCAAGTATAATCAAAAATATAGCACTTTGTAAACAGGTCATTGACCGTATTCAGGGCCTGATGCAGAAACCGGCTGTCACCATGGGAATCGAGAATTTCAAAGGGCCTGTCGATGATCAGCACGGAACCCGGAACCATGACCGCCCGCAGCAGCATGGCGCAGAAACGCTCCTCTTCGCTTAAATGAGGATTGCGCCGGTTGAACATCGATTCCATGCTGAAACGTCTGAGGAGCTGTCTCACCATGTCCGCGGCCTGTGGAGCGGGCTGGTTTTCATGGTATTGCCGGATCAGGGCGATATTCATCCCGACATCCAGGTTCGATATGAGAGGAATATCGATGGAAACCCATCCCAGAGGCTGCCGACACGTCTGAGGCAAATCCTCCAGGGATTTTAACAGATCCGCCTCGCTGTCGAAATATTTTATATGAATCTTAGAATTAATGAGATCACCTCGATGATCACCATGGCAATGAAGACATTGACCATCCCTTTCAAGACGGACACGGGAATACTCGTCAGTTCATCCGAAGCGGCCAACCCCTGTCGGATGGGAATCAGCGTGATGAAAAACCCGAAAGTAACGCACTTCAGGAGCATGATCAGAATATCCGAAAAGACGGCGGAATTGAGGAGATCGCTCGCATAGACATCCGGGGAGACGCCGAAAAACAAATTCAAAAACAAAAATCCGCTGACAAGCACCGTAATCGAAAACAGGGCACTTAACAAAACGACGGACAGGATTCCATTGAGGACGCGCGGCACAAAAAGATAATCGATGATATCGATTTGAAAAGCTTCCAGGGTTCTCAATTCCCGGTTTACTTTCATGACGGCGATTTCCGCATTAATGGCGGAACCGGATCTTAACGCGATCAGCAAAACCGTGATGAAAGGCGACAATTCGGTCACAACCGAACCCATCAGGATCTTTCCCAGATATTCCGTCAGACCGAGATTCTTGATCGCCTGAAAGACGCTGCCCACCAAAAGAGCCCCGAAAATCACGGCAATCACCAGAAACAGCGGCAGAATTTGGACGGAGGTAAAATAGATCTGGTTGATCAGAACCATCTTCGTTGCGCTGTTGTAAGTCTTCCTCTGGAACGTCCTCGTCACGACCCGGCTGGAAAAGACCAGCATTTTCGCAAAAGCGGAACAGTTGCCGATGGTTTTCCGGCCTATGTAATGGATCGGTTCGACCATGACGTCTCCGAAGTGGTGCGTGCTCACGTTTCACACGCGATTTAATAGCATACGTTAACGGAAACCTGCAATGAATGTCTTCGCGGCGTCGACATAACACATGTTTGTAATATCTAATTATTTATGCTAAAAGCCGCGCTTGATTACATGTGCTTTTCTCAGGATAACAGGGAGGTGTTATATGGCTTCGGGACAACGAAACCGAAAAACTTTTTTCATGTTCCTTTTGGCCTTTCTGGTGGCATCGTTCATCATATCCGTCATCGAAGTGCTGCGTTGTTCTTTTTTCACGTCGCCGGGGTCGGACATTAAAATGGCAAATGCCGTTTCCGCCACGGATCCCTCCAAAGCGCCCCTTTCGTTCGCCGATATCGTAGACCGATTGAAACCCGCCGTGGTCAATATCAGCACCACCAAGACCATTCGTGCCGGCGGCAACGCCTTTCGCTCACCCTTCGGGAATCAGGCGCCTTTTGATCGATATTTCGGCGGAGATGACTTTTTCGAAAAGTTCTTTGGAGACATTCCCCAGCGGGAATTCAAACAGAAGAGCCTGGGGTCGGGATTTATCATCAGCCATGACGGCTATATCTTCACGAACAACCACGTTGTCGAGCAATCGGACAAGATACGGGTCAAGTTGTCGGACGGCCGGGAGTACGATGCCAAAATTATCGGCAAGGATGCCAAGACGGACATTGCGCTGATCAAGATCAAGCCCTCGGAAAGCCTGCCCGTCGTGGATATCGGCGATTCGGAGAAACTGCGCGTGGGCGACTGGGTTCTGGCGATCGGCAATCCCTTCGGTCTCGAACAGACGGTGACGGCGGGCATTGTCAGCGCAAAGGGACGTGTCATCGGGGCGGGCCCATACGACAACTTCATTCAGACGGATGCGTCGATCAATCCCGGCAACAGCGGCGGGCCCCTGTTCAACATGGAAGGGAAAGTCATCGGGATCAACACCGCCATTGTCGCCCAGGG
>CAZIPU010000025.1:13324-17568 GCA_964541005.1 uncultured Syntrophales bacterium
TGTTCAACATGGAAGGGAAAGTCATCGGGATCAACACCGCCATTGTCGCCCAGGGCCAGGGAATCGGCTTTGCGATCCCCATCAGCATGGCAAGGAACATGCTGCCGGATTTGAAGGCGAAGGGAAAAGTCACGCGCGGTTGGATGGGAATTTCGGTCCAGGATGTTACGGAAGACATGGCGAAATCCTTCCGGCTGAATAACCGAAACGGCGCCATCGTTGCGGAAGTGTTTCCCGGTGACCCGGCGGATAAAGCAGGTTTGAAAACAGGGGACATCATCATTGAAGTCAATGGGAACAAGATCAAGGACACCCATGAATTGCTGGTTTTGATCGCTTCATTTCACGTTGGAGATAACGTCAGGGTGAAAGTGCTGCGGGATGGGCTGGAGAAAAATTTCAACGTGGTGGTCGCCGAAAGAAGGGATCAGCCGGAAGTTGCCCTGGCACCCGGCGGCACCCCGGATCTGGGGTTGAGCGTGCAGGAAATTACCCCGGAAATCGCGAAAGAGCTTGGGATAAAACAAACCCGGGGCATTATCGTGGCCGATGTCGATCCGGGGAGTCCTGCCGATGAAGTCGGCATTCAACCGCAGGACATCATTCTCCAGATCAACCGGGTGCCCGTCAACAACCTGAAGGAATACGTTCGGGAGTTATCGAAAAAGACGGCCAAAAGCAGCATTCTGTTTCTGATCAAAAGGGGACAGGCCACCTTTTTCGTCGCCATTAAATAGCGCGGAACATGATTCCGGAAAAACAGGAGGGAGGAAGTTCGGCCGTCCCTGCCGGTCCTTCCCTTTCCGATTTGTACGAAATAATGAATCGCCATTTCGGGGACCTGCACTGGTGGCCGGGGGAATCTCCCCTGGAGATCATGATCGGTGCGGTCCTGACCCAGAACACGGCGTGGCGCAATGTCGAGAAAGCCATCCGGAATCTGAAGGAACAGCAGTTCATTCACATTGAAACAATCCTGCAGGCCGCACCTGAGAAGATAGCGGAATTGATTCGGCCCGCCGGTTTTTTTCGCCTTAAAACGGAAAGGCTCAGAAATCTTTTATTCTTTATCAAAAAGGATTATAAGGGCAGCCTGGAACGGATGTTTGAAGAAGATGTCTGGACCCTGAGGGAAAAACTGCTTCAGGTCAAGGGAATCGGCGAGGAAACTGCCGACAGCATCCTTCTTTATGCCGGAGAAAAGGCCGTCTTCGTTATCGACGCTTACACCCGGCGGGTTCTCCTGAGGCATCGCCTGATCCGTGAAGACATGACTTACGGTGAACTCCAGAGATTTTTTATGGATCGTCTGTCCCGGGATGCGGCCCTGTACAATCAGTATCACGCCCTTTTTGTCGAAATGGGCAAATCCTTTTGCACAAAAGTGCCGCAATGCGACGCCTGTCCGCTCAGGGAGTTTGCACCTTAAAAATTTGACCCAATCGCAGCAATATTCGCCGGAGAAGAGAAATGTTACTTGAAATCAAAGACCTGACCGTTGACGTGTCCGGCCGGACCGTCCTGAAAAACATTAATCTTGCCATTGATTACGGAGAAACCCATGTCCTGTTCGGCAAAAACGGAAGCGGCAAGACCTCCCTGCTGATGGCCATCATGGGATTTTCCGGTTACAAGGTGAAGGCGGGCTCGATATTTTTTAAAGGACAGGATATTACTTACGCCCCCATCCATGAAAGGGCGAAGTTGGGAATCGGCATGTCTTTCCAGCGGCCGCCTACCATCCGGGGTCTCAAGACACGGGATCTCATCAGGACCTTTCACGGGGAAGACGAGCTCGTGGAGCGCATCGTGGATGCCCTGAATTTTTCCGCCTTTCTCGACCGGGACGTTAACCTGGGGTTTTCCGGGGGAGAAATCAAGAAATCCGAACTCCTGCAGTTGACAATCCAGAATCCGGATTTGATCCTTCTGGATGAACCCGAATCGGGAGTGGACCTGGAGAACATCAAAATCATCGGCAAGGGCATCAAGCGGCTGCTGCAGAAAAATCTGCACCGGCAGCGCGTCAAGTCGGGTCTTGTGATCACCCACACGGGTCTCATTCTCAATTACCTGGAAGCCGACAACGGCTATCTGATGCTGGACGGCA
Source organism: uncultured Syntrophales bacterium (assembly GCA_964541005.1). Classification (GTDB taxonomy): domain Bacteria; phylum Desulfobacterota; class Syntrophia; order Syntrophales; family JAAYKM01; genus JAAYKM01. The sequence goes on from CAZIPU010000025.1 coordinate 15,435, forward strand.
CTATCCGTTGCGAAGGGAATCCGCGGGAAATGTTTGAAACCATACAGAGCACCGGCTATGAGGAGTGTGCGAGATGTCAGAGATAATGGAAAAAGCGAAAGCCGCCCTGGACAAGAAAGCGCCGTACGGGGAAGATATCGATTTGTCGGAATATGGGAAAGATGTGCCGGACTACGGAGCGGATCCGAACCTGTCCCAACTGTCGGCCGAAGAGAAGGGACATGTTCTCGAAGTCGGGATCGATGTGGCCAAAACGGACCGGACCGGAAGTTTTTTCCTGAAAGGCCACTCGCCGGTACACTGTACGGTGGCGCAGGATGGCGTGGAATTGATGCCCATCTCCGAGGCGTTGAAAAAATATGACGGTCTCGAAAAATACTGGTGGAAGGCTGTCGATGTCGGCGCCGACAAGTATACCGCCCAGGCGGAAATGGCTTTACATGGCGGTTTCTTCCTTCGGGTAAAAGCGGGCACAAAAGCCTGCTTCCCCGTTCAGGCCTGCCTTTACCTGAACGAGGAGGGAATTTCCCAGAATCTCCATAACCTTGTGATCGCCGAGGAAGGCGCGGAAGTCCACATCATCACGGGTTGCACGACGGCACCCCACCTGAAAAAGGGCCTCCATATCGGGGTGACCGAGGTTTACGTTGAGAAAGGTGCTGTCGTCACCTCAACGATGCTGCACAACTGGGGGGAGGAAGTGATCGTCCGGCCCCGTACCTCGGTCTGGGTGGAGGCGGACGGCACCTACATGTCGAACTACGTGTGCCTTAAACCGGCCCAGTCCGTACAAATGTACCCGTCCGTGCGATTGAAAGGCGAAAATGCCGTTGCCCGCCTGAACACCATTCTGGTGGCAAGCAAGGGCGCCGTTCTGGATGTGGGGGGAAAAGTGTCCCTGGAGGCCACGGGAGCGAAGGCCGAAATCATATCGAGAACCATTACGACCGGAGGAAAGATCATTTCCCGGGGAATGCTGATCGGCCAGGTGCCGAACATCAAGGCTCATCTGGAATGCAGCGGCTTGATCCTCTCCGATGAAGGCCGGATTCATGCCATCCCGGAATTGGACGGATGGGTAAGCGGCGTGGAAATGTCCCACGAAGCCGCCGTCGGAAAGATTTCCCAGGAGGAAATCGAGTATCTCATGTCACGGGGCCTGACGGAGCAGGAGGCAACGGCCCTGATCGTGCGCGGTTTTCTCAATGTGAAGATGGAGGGTCTGCCCGCCGAACTCCAGAAGGAAATTGAGAAAATGATCAGCGAAAATGAAGCCGCCTTCCTTTAATCGGTGAACATGCCTTATTTCGACTATTCCGGGATCATTCATTTTCACTCGAACTATTCCTTCGATGGCCGGGTGTCTCTGCCGGCCATCATCCGGGCCGCCGGCGACAACGATCTCGACTTCCTGATGCTGACCGATCATTCAACCCTGCGGGCGAAAGACGATGGGCTCGAGGGCTGGCACGGCAGGACCCTGCTCATTGTGGGTCAGGAAATTTCCCCCAGATTCAATCACCTTATCGCGTTCGAGGCCGACAAACCCTTTCCGGTCGACAAAAACGATGAAGACATCGACCCGCAAGCCTATATCCGCCACGTTCTCCAGGCAGGCGGAATCTGTTTCATCGCCCATCCCGATCATAATGGAACGGAACTGTTTCACGTGAAACACTACCCCTGGCGGAACTGGAATGTCGAAGATTACACGGGAATCGGCATCTGGGATTTCATGACGGACTGGCAGAATTCCCTGCGCGGCTATTGCCGGGCTGTGCTCAGCTATCTATTCCCCGGCTTTTTCCTCTCCGGTCCCTTGAGCATCACCCTGGAAAGATGGGATCGTCTGAACCGGACAAGACGGGTCGTCGGCATCGCCGAGTCGGACAACCATGAAACATTAAAGCGTTTTATGGGTTTTACTTTTCCCGTATTCCCCTTTCGCAAGGCTTTCCGTTTTTTGAAAACGCACATCCTGACCCGAATGCCTTTTTCCGGCGAGGAGATGCAGGACAAGAATCTCCTCCTTGACGCCCTCAGGAGGGGAAACGTCTATGTCGCCCAGGAGTCTTTCCACCCATCCAAAGGCTTCACCCTGACCGTGAAAGAGAAAGAACGGGAAGCAACCATG
>CAZIPU010000026.1:0-17517 GCA_964541005.1 uncultured Syntrophales bacterium
TCTCAATCAACCACAATCGGCAAGGAGGCCTTGGATAGCGTTTCAAGCACACCGTGCCGCTTTTGTTGCTTAGGTAGAAACGTTTCCCCATTGCATCACGCTTCAAAAAGGCCGTTCACAGGACAGGTAAAAAAATGGTTTGCGGACAGATGGGTTCCCCGTTCTGGTGGATCAGAAATATCGTTATCGGCGTTTTTTCCCTCTTCTTCTTCGTTTTCGGCATTGAGGTGCTGATGGGGGCTTATCAACTGAAACACCCGCAACACTTTATCATGTATTTCTTCTCCGGAAGTTTTATCACCCTTATCAGCCTGGTCGGCATCCTGTTTCCCGTGTTTCAAATCCACGCATTTCTGTCACGGCGTCGTTCCGTTCCGGAAGAGGATTAGGCGACGGCCTTGCCTTGAATCGTTCTTAAGACCCCTCTTCCCGAAGACATGGGCTCCTGCTGTGCCCGATGCAGGATGAGGCAGGGTACCGCTACTCGACAGGGGCCTTTTCACACGCAACAGTGAAATTTTGCTTGCATTTGATCCATCATTTAACCTAAATATCCGGACAAATTATGGAATTGATGGATCAATGAATCACTACATCGTTACCGTGGCGCTGCTTTGCTGCAGCAATGTTTTCATGACCTTCGCGTGGTACGGGCACCTGCGCAATCTGTCCGGCCGAGCCTGGATTGTGGCCGCCCTGGTCAGTTGGGGGATTGCCCTGTTCGAATACCTGCTTCAGGTGCCTGCCAACCGCGTCGGTCACCAGGTCATGACCGTCGGCCAGTTGAAGATCCTGCAGGAGGTCATCACCCTCTCGGTTTTCGTTCCCTTCTCCGTTTTCTACATGAAGGAAAAACCGACTCTGGACTATCTCTGGGCGGGACTCTGTCTCCTCGGCGCCGTTTTCTTCCTGTTTCGCAGCCGTCTACCATGGGCATAATCATGGCACCCATCCCCTGGCCTGAGAAACACATCCGAACAGCACATGCGGCCCCGGGCAGAAGGAAACCAATCCTGGTCAGGAAAGAGGTTCTCCTGTTTCTTGGGGCCTTTTTTGCCGTCCAGATGATGGCCGCGACCTCTCCGGCGGAGGAAACAGACCCGGGGAGACTGTCGGAAAAGCTGTCCCTTGAATTGTGCGCCTCAGCCGCCTATCTGTCCGGCGACGATGCGGATGAATATCCCGAAGTCGATGGAAGCGGCCTTGAGACAGGCCGGGAGTATGAAAATTTTCATGACGGGACCGTGACGGCCGATCTGCCTTACACCGCTGCGGATCGCATCACCATCACCCCGACGCTGTCTTATACCTTCCCCCTCTGCCGTGACGCCCGGCATGAAATGAAATATTTCAGCATGACCGGAAAGGACGATACGTTTGTCCACGGGGGTGTGGTCTTCGCCCGTCGTTTTTAGTCCGGACAGGTCGGAACCACGGCAGCGGTCTGCGGTTTCGGTTACTTCCCGGCACAGGCGCGGCAGCAGCGTTTTCCATCAACCGAAGTAACCAGGCGGGTCGCCATAGTCATCTCGCCGCAGCAATCGCAGGGATGTGACGGGGACAGAGGCGCGTAGGGGGGCATTTCCGGTCCGGCCGCCTCTTCCGTGTCATACAGCTCGGCAAAGGGCGACTGCAGAAGATCGAGGGCCTTCAGGTATTTCTGCCTTTTCAATTCTTCCGGCGTCGCCGTTCCGCTGTTCATTTTCTCTTCCAGGCCCGCGTATTCCTCTGGAACAGCTCCCCCGTAAACATAGGATTTCCGGCGGGCAAACCGCAGCGCACGACCCGCGTTCCGGTCAAAAACAGTATAGGCGTTTTTCCCGTAATCCCGGATGATCAGGTTCCCCTTTCCCGGGGTCGTTCCCAACAGAACCTGAAAGGCATCGACGGCACAGGAGTCGTTCTCCGAAATCACGACCGTTTCTTCGTCCCTGGCCCGGGACAAACCCAGCCTTGCCATCGCCTCCACTGCCACCCGGTAGCCGTAGACGAGGCCGGGGCACAGATGGCCGTGGAAATCCACGCAGGCTTTCAGGATTTCTTTTCCGGTATAATCCATCTCCGAATTCGTGGTCATTTGGATTTTCCCCTTTCCATGCGAACATAGGGCATCGGGAGATCATGCGCTTCCATGAGGGACTCATCGGACAGGATCGCCCGCGTTTCTCCGACGGCACAGAGCCGCCCCCCATCCATCAGGGCCACCCGGTCACAGGTCTCCCAGACCAGCGGCAAATCGTGGGTGGCGATGATTTTCGTCATCCGGAGACGGTTCAACAGGTCAATCAGTTCGCGCCGGTGCCGCGGATCGAGATTGCTCGACGGTTCGTCCAGGACGATGATACCCGGTTTCATGGAAAGGACCGTCGCGATGGAAACCCGCCTCTTCTCACCCACACTCAGGTGGTGGGACGACCGCTTGGCCAGCGGCAGCACATCCACTTCCGCCAGGGCCTCGCGGACCGAGGAATTGACCTCCTCTTTCTTCATTCCCATGTTCACGGGACCGAAACTGACATCGTCGAACACGGTCGGCATGAAGAGCTGATGATCCGGATCCTGGAAAACCATTCCGACCCGGCTGCGAATGAAACTCAGGTGTTCCTTCGTTACCGGCATGCCAAGAACCCGAACGCAGTGGTTTCCCTGCAGAATCCCGTTCAGATGGAGAAGCAGGGTTGACTTTCCGGCCCCGTTAGACCCGATGAGCCCCATGCTTTCCCCTTCCAGGACATCCAGGGTGATGTCCGAAAGGGCCCGGGTCCCGTCCGGGTAGCTGTAATCCAGATGACTGATTTCAATGGCCTTATTGCACATGGATATACTCGATATACCGGATCGCGGCAAGGGAGAGCACGATCACGGCCAGGAAAACCATATCCCCGAAGGTCAGACGGAATTCAGAATGGTACGAAACCGAACCCTTAAAACCGCGGGAACACATGGCGAGATAAACCGCCTCGGCCCGCTCATAGGAACGAAGAAACAGGACTGCAATCATATTGGACAGACATGTCACTTCCGGCCACCAGGAATGATGGATGCTGCGGGACTTCTTCGCCTGGCGCATCTTCATGAACTCGTCTTCCACCACGAAGACATACCGGTACATGAAGGAGAAAATGAGGATCATCACCTGGGGACATTTCAGCGCCTCCAGGGCCTTCAGGAGATCGGGGAAACGGGTTGTCGAGGTGAGAAGGATCACGGATATGACGGAAAAAAACGACTTGGCGACGATATTTGTAAAAAGACGGATGCCTTCTTCCGTCACCTTCAGAGAGAAAACGGAAAACTCGACACGCCAGAGCGGCGCACCCTCCGTCATGAAAGGCAGGAAAACGGCAATCATGACGGAAAACGGGACAATAACCAGGGAACGCTTCAGGATAAAGGGAAGAGGAACATGAGAGGAAACGACGAGGACCAGCAACAGCCCCGCGAGGAGTCCGAAAACCCGGAAGGAAATGACATCCATCAGGATCACGGAGACGATCAGAAGACCGAACCCAACCACCTTGATCCGGGGATCGAGACGATGGATCGGACTGTTCCTCTCGCTGTGCCGGTCGATAAACGCGTGGTGCATGCTATGAATTCCGCCTTTTCAAAAGACAGGCCACACCGTAACCCAGACCGAACACGATCAGGGTACCCAGTATACCGGCCAGAGAGGTTGCCAGCATATCATTCGGAATGCCCGGTAAAATATAATCGGGGATCGGAGACGACAGAACCGGAGTCCCCTCGCCCTTGCTGAGAAAACCCTGGCCTTCGGCGACCCACTCCAGACCGTCCGGCCAGGAAGAGGCGAAAGGGGATAGAAAAATCGCCACCGCCAGCGCAACAAGCAGCCCCCACAGCATATCTTTCTTCTTCATGATTGCCCTCCCCGCCCATTCAGAGCTGCGTCACCCTGTCCGAACTGTCCGTCCATACCGTTTCGGCGCGACAACAAATGGAGCAGATCCGGTCTGACTTTAAGAACGAACCCGACAATCAAGGTCGTCGCCACCCCTTCCCCGATACCGATGAGGGCGTGAATGCCCAGCATGACCGGCAGCACGACATGCAGGGGGGAGGTCTTCGAGAAGGCCAGCTCCAGAGCGCAGGCGCCTGAAGCGAGCACGACGGAAAACCAGGATGCCACGGCCGTTGCGAACAGGATACGCCGGTGGTCTCCGGAGCGTCCCCGCATGAGCCGGTACATCCCGTAACCGCCCATCGTTCCGATCACGGCCATGTTCAGAATATTGGCTCCCAGAGCCGTGAGCCCGCCGTCCTGGAAGATGAGGCACTGGATAACCAGGACGCAGGCGATCACGATCGCACCGGCGAACGGCCCCAGCAGGACGGCCGCCAGGACACCGCCGAGAAGATGTCCCGATGTCCCCCCCAGAACGGGGAAATTAACCATCTGGGCGGCAAAGATGAAGGCGGCCATCACCCCCATGAGAGGAACGGCCCGGTCCTGCATTGCCTTCTTCGCCCGGTTCACGCAGAAACCAATCCCGCCGGCGGAAAGGAGCCATGCCGGCACCCATGTCTGAGCGGTGAGAAAACCATCCGGAATATGCATCTTTTTATCCCCCCCTGATTATGACAGATTATCCGTGGATGTCCCCCCTTTTTTGCCATCCGAAGGACCCGCCACGGCGCGTCTCAGGCACAGGCGAAAAAAGGAAGGGAACTCTGATCAAAAGCACCAGGTCACACCGGCTAAAACGGAATAATCGGTAGCCGCATCGTTCAAGCCTCCCTTGACGCCGACGTCCAGATCAACCGCTTCATTCAGGCTGTATATCACCCCTCCCAGGATAAAGGCAGGGTCTGTCTGGGACGCTTTATCAGGATTTCTGTCGATTCCCACGTTCCCGACCAGTCTCAACTTCTCCCAGACGGGGTACTCCATGGCCACCGAGGCGTGCCACAGTTCACAGCGTTCGTCGTTTTTGTTTTCGTTCTGAAGGTAACCCAAATTTGCATGAAAACAGGCCGGCCCCGCGTCCAGGGTAGAGATCAGATACAGACTGCAGGTCATCCGGCCGCCGCCCAGGCCCTTGTCCCGATCCCCCGTCGGAAAAGTGACCCCTGGTTTTATCGCGAAACTCAGGCCTTCTCTTTCATAGAAACGCCACTTGATCTCGGCGGAGACATCGGAAATTCCCTCTTCCGTTGTCACGTCATGACCTTCACCGGTGTCCTCAACCACCCTGGCATACTGGACGGGAATACCCAGAACCAGGTCGATTCTCTCCGTCAGCCCTGCAGAAAAGGTCCCCGATAACATTGTGACTTCGGTTCTCACCGCATCCGTATCATCGTGTTCATATTCCCCGTTCAATTCAACCTGAAATCCGCCCTTCCCCTGGGTTCCCGTATCGTCCGTGATGAGAGGATGGGCCGCCCACCCCGGGCTAACCGCAATCGTGAACAGGAAAATACACAGAACATGAATCATGCCCATAACGCATACGCGCTTTTTCATAAGCCCCTCCGGTGCGTATTGATGTTATAAATATTATATTTGTGACACAGATAAGGCAAAAAAAACTGGTTGTCAAGGTAAACATAGTCATTCACACCGCAGTGCCACAGATACAACATTCGTGGCACCTGCTAACTACATATAGCGTCGCCATGTCAAGCGGAAATCTCTCCCGTCGTGGCCATGGCAAATCCCGCGTGGTTGACGCCCTTGGCGGATTTCAACTTGCCGTAAAGCGCTTCGATGATCTCTGCTTTCCCTCTTGTAATGATAATTTCCAGGCAGTTGTCGTGATCGAGATGGATGTGCTGGGTGGAATAAATGGTTTGATGATAGTCGTGCTGGATATCGAGCAGGCGGGCGACCAATCCCCGCCGGTGATGGTTGTAAACAAGGGTGATGGCCCCGGTAACGTCACTGTTTTCCCGCCACTGCTGCCGGACAAGTTCCTCCCGGATCAGATCACGGATCGCCTCGGAGCGATTCGTGTACTTCTTCCGGTGAATATGATCGTCGAATCGTTGAAGAAGATTTTCCTCAAGGGAAACGCCGAAACGGACAATGCCTGACATACCCGACCTCCCCTCTGTCTGTTTAAAAGGAAAAAAGGGAGGAAAGGCTGAAGCCTTTCCTCCCTCGAATACAACCGATTACAGTTTCTCAGCCGAAATTCTCATGCCGTAGAAGGAACGGTACACGAAAACTAAGGCAATGGCAAAGAAAACAGCCGCAAGACCAAGCTTCATACCTGCATTGGTCATGGTCACGGCGATTTCGGTGGCCAGCAGACCGAACAGGGTCGTGAACTTGATGACCGGGTTCATGGAGACCGAAGAGGTATCCTTGAAGGGATCGCCGACGGTATCGCCGACAACGGTCGCCTCGTGCAGGGGCGTGTTCTTCTCCTTCAGGTCGACTTCGACGATCTTCTTGCCGTTATCCCAGCAACCGCCGGCGTTCGCCATAAAAATAGCCTGGAACAGGCCGAAGAAGGCGATACCGATCAGGTAACCGATGAAGAAGTAGGGATCGAAGAAGGACAGTGCCAGGGCCATGAAGAAAATGACGATGAAGATGTTGATCATTCCCTTCTGGGCGTAGACCGTACAAATCTTCACGACTTCCTTGCTGTCTTCGATCGAAGCCGATGCCTTGCTCAAATCGATATTCGCCTTGATGTAAACCACCGCCCGATAGGAGCCCGTTACAACGGCCTGGATGGAGGCGCCGGTGAACCAGTAAATCACGCAGCCACCCATGATGAGACCGAGAATAATCTCCGGCTGAACCAGCGAAAGTTTCGCAATGACGTTACCGAAGAGCCGCTCGAGCAGGATGATGATACCGAATACCATGGTGGTCGCACCGACAACGGCCGTCCCGATCAACACGGGCTTTGCCGTCGCCTTGAAGGTGTTTCCCGCACCGTCGGCACTCTCCAGGTAATGCTTGGAAAGCTCGAAATCGGGATCGAAACCGAAATCCTTCTTGATTTCCTTCTTGACGTTGGGAACGGACTCGATCATGGACAGCTCGTAAATGGACTGTGCATTATCGGAAACCGGGCCGAAGCTGTCGACAGCAATCGTTACAGGGCCCATGCCCAGGAAACCGAAGGCCACCAGACCGAAGGCAAACACCGGGGCGGCGAAGGCAAACTCGGCAGGCATCAGGTGCATGATCGATGCATCCTTTGAAACCAGGTAGGCGATGAACATCAGGACCATAATGCACAGGCCTTCCCAGAAGCAGGACATGTTACCCGCCACCATACCGGAAAGGATGTTCAGAGACGGGCCACCCTGACGGGAGGCGTTCACAACTTCCTCGCAGTGCCGCGAGAAGGGACTCGTGAAGACCTTGGTGAACTCGGGGATCAAGGCACCGGCAATGGTCCCGCAGCTGATGATGGCTGCCAGAGCCCACCAGAGGGAACTGTACTTGACCGGATCGAGATCGGACAACAGGTAGTAGCTGGCTACGAAGGTGACGCCAATCGAAATGAGCGAGGTCATCCAGACCAGGTTGGTCAGGGGCTGCTCGAAGTTAAATTCTTTTTTACTGCCGTAGAGGGATTCGCTGAGAACGTTGTTCATAAAGTAAGACGCAAGCGCTGTAATGATCATGAGAATACGCATCACGAAGATCCAGACCACCAGCTTGCCGCCCATCTCCGGATTGTCCGCCAGGGCCAGGGCCAGGAAAGCGATGAGGGCAACGCCCGTCACGCCGTAGGTTTCAAAACCGTCCGCCGAGGGGCCGACGCTGTCACCGGCGTTGTCACCCGTACAGTCGGCGATGACACCGGGGTTTTTCGGATCGTCTTCGGGAAGATGGAAGACGATCTTCATCAGGTCGGAACCGATATCGGCGATCTTCGTGAAGATACCTCCACAGATACGGAGTGCACTGGCACCCAGGGACTCACCGATGGCGAAACCGATGAAGCAGGGACCGGCCAGTTCTTTCGGAATGTAGGCCAGAATAAGAATCATGAAGAAGAGCTCTACGCTGACAAGCAGAAGACCGACACTCATACCGGAACGAAGACAGATGTTCAGCATGTTCAGAGGCTTCCCCGTCAGAGAAGCAAAAGCGGATCTTGAATTCGCCACCGTATTAATCCGGATGCCGAACCAGGCCACGCCGTAGGAACCCAGGATACCCATGATCGAGCAGAAGAGAATAACCATGATGTTACCCGTGGGAGCGCCCGACAAAACCCCAAAATAGTAAACCATACAAACGGCGATCAGCACCCAGAGGGCCGCCAGGAATTTACCCTGCTGGAACAGGTAGGTCTTGCAGGTTTCCCAGATTGTGTTGGAAACGTCCAGCATAGCCTTGTGGGCCGGTAGATTCTTCGTCTGGAAATACTGCAAGAGAGAAAATCCCAACCCAATCGCACAAACCACCAGACCCCAGTTAAGAAGGGTCAACCCGCCAAGAGTCCCGCCCACAAAAGTCACCTGGGTGAGATCCGGCAGGTTGATGTCCGCTTCGCCTGCGAAGGCGAGCGGTGCCATCATCAGGATTGCAATGATAGCGGTAAAAAGAATGGACAACAAACGACGATTACCTTTAAACATCACCTAACCTCCTCGTATTAATTTTTTATAGTACTCCTGCTATGGTACTGACTCATTGCCTTTTGAATGTCTTCCGTAATCATGACCTTGATCGCTCCGCAGGCCTTCTCCAGAATTTCCGGAAGATTTTTCTCCTCTTCGCTGGAAAAAGGCTGTAGAACATAATGCTCAGGAGCCACCTGTCCGCAAGGTCTTCCGATCCCCAGGCGAACCCTCGCGAAACAGGAATCGCCAAAATGGTCAACGATCGACATCAAACCCCGATGTCCGCCGTGACCGCCACCCTCCTTCAGGCGGATCGTTTCAAAGGGCAAATCCAGGTCGTCATGAACCACGATAACATCACTTAATTCGACCCTGAAAAACCCGGCCAGATTCCGTACCGCGATGCCGCTTAAATTCATGAAAGTCTGTGGTTTTGCCAGCAGAACAGGAATACCTTCTATCTTTCCCTTACCCCAATGGGCCTCAAAATCCGAGCGAGCAAGATCGACCCCGTAGAGACCCGCCAGTTTGTCAACGACCAGAAATCCGAAATTATGCCGGCTGTTCCGATAACGCGGGCCCGGATTTCCCAATCCAACAATCAGCTTCACCCCCTATCTCCCCCATCAGGCCAAGCTTATAATGCATAGACCGTCTTTCGTTCCGATTTCCGGTCTTTTATCCCGAAGCTCCTCATCCCGTTTCCGGAAAGACGGTTTTTCTCTCGTTCTAACCGCCGCTCCTAGATGAAGAGGGAGCTGACGGAATCGTTGTAATAGATCCTCCGGACCGCTTCGCTTAAAAGTCCCGCCACGGACAGGACCTTGATGCGCGAGCAGGCCTTCGCCCGGTCATGGAGCGGAATGGTATCCGTCACGATGAGTTCCTTCAGGTTGGACCCTTCAATTCTATCAATCGCGGGACCCGACAAAACCGGGTGGGTACAGCAGACGGAAACATCCAGCGCCCCCGCCGCTTCCAGGGCGATGCCGGCCTGGACCACCGTCCCGGCCGTATCGACCATATCGTCCAGAAGAATCACTTTCTTCCCCTCGACATTACCGATAATGTTCATTACCTGGGCTTCGTTCGGTCCTTCCCGGCGTTTGTCGATGATCGCCAGGCTGGATCCCAGACGGGATCCGAATGCCCGGGCCCTTTCCACGCCACCCGTATCGGGGGAAACGATAACCATGTTATCCTGGTAATTGTGACGCATGTACTCGAGAAGAACAGGAGTCGCGAAAAGATTGTCCACGGGAATATCAAAGAAACCCTGGATCTGACCGGCATGGAGATCCATGGCCAGGACCCGGTCCGCGCCGGCCGTGTGAATAAGGTCGGCGACGAGTTTTGCGGAAATCGGTGCGCGGGGAGCGACCTTCCGGTCCTGCCGGCCATAACCGTAATAAGGAATGACCGCCGTGATCCGGTCGGCGGAGGCCCGCTTCATAGCGTCAATCATGATGAGAAGTTCCATCAGGGTGACGTTGACGGGCGGACACGTCGGCTGGACGATGAACACATCCATTCCCCGGACATTTTCGTTGATCTCGACACGGGTTTCGCCGTCACTGAAGGTCGTGACATTGGCTTTCCCCAGAGGCACACCCAGATTTCGGCATATCTTTTCCGCCAGGACGATATTCGCATTGCCGGAAAATATTCTCATTCGTTCAAGCATTTAAATCCCTTTCGATTAAATATATATGGCTGGGGCGGGAGGATTCGAACCTCCGAATGCAAGAACCAAAATCTTGTGTCTTACCGCTTGACGACGCCCCATAACGATCTTTCATATCCATGCAGGAAAGACGTGAGGTTGGCTTACAGAGAACGAACGGCCTTGACAAACCAGTTTTTGTTCTTCTTTAAAATGTCTGCAGCCTGCAGCGCTTTATCCTCCCGTTCAAAGACCCCGTAAACCGTCGGTCCGCTTCCCGACATCAAAGCTCCCAGGGCACCCACCCCAATCAGTTTGTCTTTGAGTTCTTTCAGCGCAGGGTAGAGAACGAGGGAGACCTTTTCCAAATCATTATGCAGACCTTCTACTACATCGGTTATCGTAGAAAATCGGGGGATGCTATAATTTATTATTGGGTTTGTCAATCTTAAATTGAGCCCCTCGTAGACCCGTCTGGTAGAGAGCTCGAAGCGGGGATTGACCAGAACGAACCAAAGTGGAGGCAGGTTTTCGGCCGGTTCCAGACGGTCGCCGATCCCGAAGGCCCAGGCACGGTCGCCGTAGATAAAAAAGGGGATATCGGCCCCGAGACGGGCGCCGATACGCATGAGGTTCTCTTTCGGCAGGGACAGGCCCAGCATATCATTCAAGGTCACGAGCGCCGTGGCGGCATTGGAACTGCCGCCACCCAATCCGGCACCCAAGGGAATGACCTTGCGGAGAATGATTTCAACCCCGTTTTTGCAGCCGGTCTCAAAAAAAAGGGCCTTCACGGCCCTATGCACAATATTGTCCTCGTTCTCCAACTGGGGAAAACCGGGACATTTGATAACGATTCCTTCCTTCCTGAGGGCAAATTCCATGGTGTCCCGCAGGTCGATTTTCTGCATCAGCGTGGCAATGTCGTGATAGCCATCCGGCCGCTTCCGGATCACACGGAGATGGAGATTGACCTTGGCCGGCGAGGTGACTTTCATCATGGCGCTCCCTTTTCCTTCACATAGCGCATCTTCAATTCATAGAGGGCCTCTTCCAGGAGCTGCTTTTCCTGGTCGTCGAGATTTCCCCGGGTCTTTTCACGGAGAAGATCCAGAATATCGATGGTCTGTTTCGCCGCCGTCAGGTTTTTCTCACTTTTCTGGGTGTAGGGATCGGGAATATCGCCGAAGTGATACATGGCGGTGGTGCTCAAGGATATGATGAACCCGATGAAATCGACTTTAGGGTAAGCCTCCTCCTGGCTGCCGGCTGAACGTTCTTCGGCTCCCGCCGCAGGCGCTTGCCGGACCGGTTCACCCGCCGGTTCCGTCGCCGGACGCTCGGGCGATTCTCCCGGGCGAATGTTCCCCGATTCGTCGAAGTGTCTTTTATCGCGGACCACAAATCCTTTTTCTTTTTTCTCTTCTTCCATGGCCACCTCCGTCCTTGACTTGCATACGATGCAGCCGCACGGGGGAAAACCGTGCGGCTGATGATTTCAGGATCAGGCTGTTCCCGCCGTCAAAGCGGGATTATTGAATGTTTTATCCTAAGCTCCAGGCGTCATTTTTCGCAGACGGGCCACCCTCTCCTCGACGGGAGGATGGGTGCTGAACAGATTCATCAGGGAGCGCCCCGTCAGGGGGTTCACGATGAACATGTGGGCCGTCGACGGGTTGGCGTCCAGGGGAATCTGTTGCGACGCCCGGGAAATCTTTTCCAGGGCACTGGCCAGGCCGTAGGGTTTCCCCGACACTTTCGCACCTCCCGCATCGGCCATGTATTCCCGTGACCTGGAAATGGCCATCTGGATAATCGTCGCCGCGATCGGCGCCAGGATCGCCATGACGATCAGGCCGATCATGCCTCCGCCGCCCCCTTCGCCTTCATCATCCCGGCCGCCGAGGCCGCCGAAAATGGCGGCCCACTGGGCCATGTTCGCCAGCATGACAATGGCGCCGGCAATGGTCGCGGCAATGGACCCGATGAGCATATCCTTATTTTTAATATGGGTCAGTTCATGGGCGAGCACCCCTTCCAGTTCATCCCGGTTCAGGATCCGCAGAATCCCTTCCGTGGCGGCCACCACGGCATGGTTTTCGTTTCTGCCCGTCGCAAAGGCGTTGGGCGTATCCGTCGGAATAATGTAAACGCGCGGCATGGGCATGGAAGCCTTCATGGCCAGGTCCTTCACCATCCGGTACAGTTCAGGCGCCTGATTCTCCGAAACTTCCTGCGCCTGGTACATCCGCAGGACGATCTTATCGGAAAACCAGTAACTTCCGAAATTCATGATCATCGCAAAGATGAAGGCGATCACCACCCCCGTCTGACCGCCGAAGTATCCTCCGATCAGCATCAGCAGACCCGTCAGGGCTCCGAGCAGGAAAACCGTCTTGACTGTATTCATCAAATAATCACTCTCCTTCTTCCATCTTTTATTTCTTCGTGAAAACGATTTCACCCTGTTTGGAAAGATCGATGAGAATTTCATCCCCTTCCTTAAAACTCCCGTCCAGGATTTTCAAGGCCAGGGTATCCAGAATGAATTTCTGCAGGGCGCGCTTCAGGGGCCTTGCTCCGTACACGGGGCTGTAACCCTCCTTGGCTATATAATGTTTCGCCTTGTCTGTCAATTCAATGACCAGTTTCCGCTCATCGAGCCGTTTCTGGATCAGGGCCAGCTGTATCAGGATGATCCGGTCGATGTCCTCGATCCCCAGGGGCCGGAAGGTGATGATGTCGTCGATCCGGTTCAGGAATTCCGGTTTGAACGTCGCCTTCAGGGTATCCGTGGTCCGCTGGCGTTTCTCCTCGTCGGTCAGATTCTGGTCCTGGAGCCATTGTCCGCCCACATTGGACGTCATGATCACGATCGTATTCTTGAAATCGACCGTTCGGCCATGGCCGTCGGTCAGACGTCCGTCATCGAGAATCTGCAGCAGGATGTTGAAGACATCCGGATGGGCCTTCTCGATTTCGTCGAACAGAAGGACCGCGTAGGGCCGTCGCCGGACGGCTTCCGTAAGATAGCCCCCTTCCTCGTAACCGACGTAGCCGGGGGGGGCACCGATCAAACGGGCCACGGAATGCTTCTCCATGTATTCCGACATGTCGATCCGGACCATGGCCTGCTCGTTATCGAACATGAACTCCGCCAGGGCCCGGGCCAGTTCGGTTTTCCCCACACCCGTGGGGCCGAGAAAGATAAAGGAACCGATCGGCCGGTTGGGATCCTGCAATCCCGAACGGGCCCTCCGGAGGGCGCTGGAAACCGCGGCGATTCCTTCATCCTGGCCGATCACCCGCAACTTCAGCCGTTCTTCCATGTGGATCAGCTTGTTGACATCGCTTTCCATCATCCGGGCAACGGGAATTCCGGTCCAGTTGCCCACGACCTCCGCCACGTCCTCCGCATCGACTTCCTCCTTGAGCATGGCGTTTTCTTTCTGCTGTTCGCCAAGCCTCTCCTGCTCCGCCTCCAGTTCCCGGTTCAACTCCACCATCTTGCCGTAGCGGATTTCGGCCGCCCGTGCCAGGTTGCCGTCACGCTGGGCGTTCAACTCTTCCGTCTTGAAGGTCTCGATCTGACCCTTGATGCTCTGGATTTTCTTGATAATCTCCTTCTCCGACGACCAGCGCAGCTTCATCCTGTCCATCGTTTCCCGAAGTTCCGCCAGCTCCGCTTCAATTTTATCCCGCCGTTCCGCGGACGTCGGGTCCGTTTCATTTTTCAACGACTGGCGCTCGATCTCCAGTTGGATGACCTTGCGGTCGATGACATCGATTTCCGCGGGCATGCTGTCCAGTTCGATCCGCAGGCGGGAGGCCGCTTCGTCGATCAGGTCCACGGCCTTGTCCGGCAGAAAACGGTCGCTGATGTAGCGGTTGGACAGGGTCGCCGCGGCGATGATCGCCGCATCCTTGATGCGGACCCCGTGGTGCACCTCGTAGCGTTCCTTGAGCCCGCGCAGAATGGCGATCGTATCCTCCACCGTCGGCTCCTTGACCAGGATGGGCTGGAACCGGCGTTCCAGGGCCGGGTCTTTTTCGATATGCTTCCGGTACTCGTTCAAGGTCGTCGCCCCGACGCAGCGGAGCTCTCCCCGGGCAAGGGCGGGTTTCAGCATGTTGGACGCGTCCACCGACCCCTCCGCCGCCCCGGCCCCTACGACCGTATGAATTTCATCGATGAAGAGGATGATCTCTCCCTCGGCACTCGTCACTTCCTTGAGAACGGCCTTCAAACGTTCCTCGAATTCGCCACGGTACTTGGCGCCGGCGACGAGGGAGCCGATATCCAGGCCGATAACCCGCTTGTTCTTGAGATTCTCCGGGACATCCCCGTTGACGATCCGCTGGGCCAGGCCCTCCACGATGGCGGTCTTGCCGACGCCGGGCTCCCCGATCAAAACGGGGTTGTTCTTGGTGCGCCGGGAAAGAACCTGCATGATCCGCCGGATTTCCTCATCCCGGCCGATCACGGGATCGAAGGCTCCCTTTCGTGCCAGTTCATTGAAATCCCTGGCATACCGTTTCAGGGCCTGGTACTTTTCCTCCGGATTCGGATCGGTGATCCGCTGGTTCCCACGGATGTCAAGGAGAACCTTGAAGATCCCGTCCTTCGTGACGCCGCTTACCCGCAGGGCCTCGACCCCTTCCTTGTCTTCCGCCATGGCGATCAGCACGTGCTCGGCACTGACGTATTCGTCCTTCATCCTCGCCGCTTCGGATATGGCGCGATCCAGCATCCGGTTGAGGCGGGGCGCAAGATAGACCTGTCCCGTTCCGCCCCCGGAAATCTTCGGCATCTTGTCCAGGGACCGCTTCAGCCCTTCCTCGATTCTTGCCGTGTCGACTCCCATTTTCCGTAGAATCTCCCCGACAATGCCTTCCTCCTGCTGCAGCAGAACCAGCAGCAGGTGTTCGGCATCAATGGCCTGCTGGCCGTACTGACCGGCTATGTTCTGGGCCTCCTGGAGGCCCTCCTGCACTTTCAGGGTAAACTTGTCGAAACGCATATTTCCTCCCTATGCATTGGGTTTTTCAATTCGCACAAAAACATTCCCGTTTTTAAAGACACTGACCGTTCCCGTCGATTCGGAAATGACAATGGCCACGGCATCGGTGATGCTCGTAATCCCGGCCGCCGCGATATGGCGGCTCCCCAGCCCCTGGGGGAAATCCTTGCTCTCCAGGGCCGCGCTCAGATGCCGCCCCGCCGTGACGATCACCCCGTTGTTCTGGATGACAAACGCCCCGTCGATGGCGGACAATTCCTTGATCGTTTCCTTCAGGTCCGTATTCAGGATATTCCGTTCCTCCTCCCGGTACCCCATGAAGGGATTGATGATCATCTGGCGGGACAGCTGCAAAACCTTTTCGTGGTCCCCCAGGACAAAAATCGTCCCGACCTTCCGGCCTTCCCTGCCCTGTGCCGCCAATTCAAGGGCCATGGACAACAGGGTCCCGAATACCTCCGGATACCCGACCTCGGTGATATCGGCAATGTCTTCCGATGTCAGGATTTCAAATTCCTTCCCCACATCCAGGACAAAGAGACTGTCCAGATATTCGAATCTCGGGACACCGCTCAGACAGACGATACGATCGCCTTTCCTGAACAGGCCCATGACAATCCCCTTGGTAATGGCGATCTTCACCTGGCCGATCCGGGTCAGGTTCACGTCAGGGACATTCAGGGTCGTGGCGTGTTCAAGATAAGCCTCGGACATCTCCTGGTCGCCCTTGGTCACAAGGATGATCTGAAAGCCTTCCATGGCCCTGATCAGGTGCGGATCGGGAATCATGTCCGCGTAAAGCAGCACCGCCTTCGCTTCAATATTTTTGGCCAGTTGATATGCAAACTCCAGCATCATCTTGTTCATCGTTTTCAATTTATGCCCTCGTCTTCTGATTTTTGTACCTAAAAATAAACATTGCCTCAGGGGGTGTCAATATTTGGTCATTCCGGAGAAAACCCAAAAAAACTTGACTAATCTCGAAAATTCGCTATCAGAAGAAGATGAAAATAACCGTTCACGACGGAGGATCGTCTTGAAATTACCGGCCGTAACCGGCACGCTTGAAATGTATATCGCTGAGATCAACCGTATTCCGCTCCTTTCGGCGGAGGAGGAATTCAGCCTCGCCGTTAAGCTCAAAAAGTACAAGGGCCTCAAGGAAGCGGAAAAACTGGTGGTATCCAACCTGCGATTCGTTGTCAAGATTGCCTATGAATATAAGAACTACAATGTGAAGCTCTCCGACCTGATCCAGGAGGGCAACATCGGCCTCATGCACGCCGTGAAGAAATTCGATCCCTACAAGGGCTACCGGCTCATCTCCTATGCCGTCTGGTGGATTCGCGCCTATATTCAGAATTATATCATCCGTTCCTGGAGCATGGTCAAAATCGGAACCACCCAGGCCCAGAGGAAGCTGTTCTTCAAGTTAAACCGGGCTAAAAAGGAACTGGAAGCCATGTCGGAGCGAAATCCCGAATTCAGGGAGATCGCGGAATCTTTGAACGTCAAGGAAATCGACGTGGAAGAGATGGGACTGCGCCTGAGCAACCGGGATGTATCCCTGAATGCCTACCTGAACGACGAGGAGGATGCAACGTACCTGGATTTTCTGACCTATCAGGGTGAGGACCAGGAAACGGAACTGATCCGGAAAGAGGAGATGGAGCTCGTCCAGAAAAACATCTCAGGCGCCATGGAAAAACTGAATGAAAGGGAATCCTTCATCGTCAGAAACCGGATCATGGCGGACGAACCCATGACCCTGCAGGAGGTTGGCGACCACTACAACATCACACGGGAACGGGCAAGGCAGATCGAAAAACAGGCCCTGAAGAAACTGCAACTGGCGTTACCCTGTGTTCAGGAGGAAAAGCTGTTACTCAGATGAGTACGCATCCGGCCGGGCGAGATTTTCAAAACACGTGTATTTCTCCAGGAAGGCCAGCTTAACCTTCCCCGTCGGGCCGTTTCTTTGCTTCCCGACAATAATTTCCGCAATGCCCTTCTCAGGGTTGTCCTCCGATTTGTTGTACACCTCATCCCGGTAGATAAAGGCGATCACGTCCGCGTCCTGCTCGATAGCCCCCGATTCCCGGAGATCCGCCATCTGGGGCCGCCGGTCCGTCCGGTCCTCCACCTTGCGGTTCAACTGTGACAGGGCAATGACGGGCACGTTCAGTTCCTTGGCCAGACCTTTCAAAGACCGGCTAATTTCCGATATTTCCTGTTCCCGTGATTCCTTGTAAGCGCCGCCTTTCATGAGCT
>CAZIPU010000027.1:0-6819 GCA_964541005.1 uncultured Syntrophales bacterium
GAGCCTCCTTTGTCTCATAAAGGTAATGTTCAGGAGAATCGATAGCCGGCCGCGAGTAGTTGGGCCCCAACATGCAGCCGGCCAATAGAAGTGCATAGATAATCAGCAAGAACCGGCGCATGTCAGGTTTCTCCTCCCGTTCGAGACGAAGGCTTTTCGTCGATCCGGTCAAGGGGTTCGTCTCCCTTGTCTTGCGGGGACGGTTCCGTCTTTCTTTTTCCTCGTTCATGAAGCTTATCAAACAGATAGAAGAAAAGAGGGACGTAAAGCATGGCCAGTGTCGTCTCGCCGATCATGCCGCCGATGATACCGGTCCCGATGGAATGGCGGGCGTTGGCGCCGGCACCCATGGCGACGGCAAGGGGCAGCACACCGAAGATGAAGGCCAGAGATGTCATGATGATGGGCCGCAAACGTTCCTCCCCGGCCTGAATGGTCGCTTCCATAACGGATAGTCCTTTTTTGCGCAGTTCCACGGCAAAGGTGACTCGCAAAACCGCGTTTTTTGCGCCCAGGCCGATGAGAACCAGCATGCCGATCTGGAAGTAAACGTCGTTATGCAGACCCCTCAGCCAGTTGAAAGCCAGGGCTCCAAGGATACCGAATGGAACCGCCGTCATGACGGAACCGGGCAGGGTCCATGATTCAAACTGGGCAGCCAGGACAAGGAATACGATGATGAGACCAAAAATAAAAGCCACCGCTGAAGTGCCCCCGGATTGCTTTTCCTGGAAGGCCATTCCCGACCAGGAAAAGTCGTACCCCTGCGGGAGGACCTCACGGGCCACTTCCTCCATGGCGTTGATCGCCTCACCGGAGCTGTATCCCGGTGCGGCACTGCCGGTTACCTGCGCGGCCGGGAAACCGTTGAAATGGGGCAGAAGATCGGGTCCGCTCGTGTAATGGGTCGCCACGACCGCGGAAAGCGGGACCATCTGTCCGGTTCTCGACCTTGCATATAACCGGTTGATGTCAGAGGGATCCTGACGATACGGGGCGTCGGACTGGAGAATGACATTCCAGATTCTGCTGTACTGATTATACTGGCTGACCATAATCGAACCGAACTGGGCCTGGAGGGTGCTGTACACGTCCTGCACAGGGACATCAAGCAGAACCGCCTTTTCGCGGTCAACATCCACCCTCAGCTGCTGCGACGAGGCGCGGAACATGCTGTTCAGGTCACTGAGTTCAGGCCGTTTGCGTGCCTTATCCAGAAAATGCTGCGTCAGGTCATACAGAATTGCCGGATCGGCGGAACCCTTGTCCTGAATCCAGAATTCGAATCCTCCGGTGGTTCCGATGCCGGGTATGGCCGGAGGCGCAATGGGGAGAACCTTGCCGGCTTTGATCGCCTGGGCGCCGTCATAGACCGACAGCAAAACCGCACGGGCATTTTCCCTGGCTGCCTTTTTTAGGGAATCATACCGTTGTTCAAAGTCTTTCAGGGTAACGAAAAAGGTCGCGGCGTTCGTCTGGTATTGACCGTCGATAAGACTGTAGCCGATTATCGCCGTCCGGTCCCGGACTGCGGGTTCTTTTGCAAAGAGTTTATCCAGTTGCTCCGCGGCCCGGGCGGTCCGGTCCAGACCGGCCGCGTCGGGCATAATCAATGCCGCCATGACATATCCCTGATCCTCATTGGGAACAAAGCTGGTCGGAATCGTCCGGAACAGCTGAACAAGACAGACAATAAGGAAAAACAGCAGGATAAACGCCGGAACCATCCGTTTGATGATCAGCGTCACGGCATTGCCGAAGGCCAGGGTGATGCGGTCGACCTGACGGTTAAACCAGGCAAAGAAACCGCGCTGCGGCTTTTCCGCGTGTTTGAGCATCAGTGCACACATGGCCGGCGTCAGTGTCAGCGCCACGAAACCGGACAGGGCGACGGAAATGACGATGGTCACCGCGAACTGCTTGTATAGCTGGCCGGTGGTTCCCGGAAGAAAAGCAGCGGGGATGAACACGGAGGCCATGACCAGCACGACGGCAACGAGAGAACTGCCGATTTCCTCCATGGCGACAATCGTGGCTTCCTTCGGAGGAAGATGCTTCTTGGTCATGTTTCGTTCGACATTCTCCACCACGACAATGGCGTCGTCCACGACCATTCCAATCGCCAGGATAATGCCGAACAGGGTCAGGAGATTGATGGAGAATCCCAGGGCAAGCATGCCGGTGAATGTCCCGACCAGCGCCACCAGTATTGCCGCCGTGCAGATGATCGTGGCGCGGATGCTCTGCAGGAAGAGATAAACCACCAGAAGAACCAGAAGAATCGCTTCGATGAGGGTATGGACGACTTCCTTGATGGAAAGCCTGACGAAGTCCGTCGTATCCAGGGCGATCACATATTCAATGCCCGCCGGCATCGTCTTCTGCAGTTCCTTCATGGTCTTGCGAACGGCCGCAGAAACATCGAGGCCGTTTGACCCCGGCTGCTGATAGACGGCAATAAAAGCAGCCGGCGTATTGTTGAGTTTGTTGTCCGTGATGTACTGCTTCCGTCCAACCTCGACGCGGGCCACATCCCTGATGCGAACGATGGCGCTCCCTTCCTGGTTTCCCCTAAGGATAATGTTTTCGTACTGGGACGGCTGCACAAACTGTGATTGGGTTACCACCGGGAAAGTCTGCTGGACCGTACCTGATGTCGGCTGCTGACCGATCTGACCGGCACCGAACAGGGCATTCTGATAGGCAACGGCCTGCTGGACATCGGTTGTGGTAATTCCGAGAGAGGCCATCCGGTCCGGGTTCATCCAGATGCGCATGGCCTGGTCGGCCACGCCGAAGATGTTTGCCTGGCCCGCGCCGTTAATCCGCTTGATCGCATCAAGGACGTAGACATTGGCGTAATTGTCTACGTATTCCGGTTTATAGCGGCCGTCCCGGTTGTAAAGAGCCAGGATCATCAGAATGCTGGATGATTTCTTCTGTACGGAGACCCCGTTTTGAACGACGGCATCGGGCAGTTGCGGCGTGGCCAGACTCACCCTGTTCTGGACCTGAACCTGAGCAATATCGGGGTCGGTATCGAGGCTGAAGTAAACGGTCAGGGTCAACTGGCCGGTACTGGAACTCGTTGATGTCATGTAAAGCATGTTGTCGACGCCGTTGATCTGAGCTTCCATCGGGGCGGCAACCGCGTCGGCGACCGTCTTGGAATCGGCACCGGGGTAGAACGCGGTCACAGTAACCTGTACGGGGGTGATGGATGGGTATTGGGCGACAGGAAGACATTTCATCGCGACCAGACCGGCGATGACAATGATAAGAGAAATGACCGTGGCAAAAATCGGCCGCTCGATGAAAAACCTGGAGAACATGGACCGGGCCTCTGTTAGTCGCCTTCGTTTGATTTTTTAATTTTGATCTTTTCCCGCCGGTTTCACGCCCCCGTTATTCGGGGCCGGTTTCGCTTCATAAGATTGTACCCTGACTTTCATATCGGGGCGCAAGGCAAGCCCGCCTTCGGCGACCACACGCTCACCGGCCTTCAACCCGTCATTGATGAACCAGTTGTTCCCATACCATTCGCCGACCTCAACCGGCCGGGGATCAACCGTGTCGTCCGGATTGACGATCCAGACAAAATGACCCTTGGCGCCCATTTGCACGGCTTTCTGGGGAACCATGATGGCGGCCGGTCTGGTAAGGCCTTTCATCCGCACGCGTACATACTGATTCGGCCGCAAAACGCCTTCCGGGTTCGGAATACTCGAGCGGATCATGAAGGTCCCTGAATTTGAATCGTACATCGGTTCTGCGAAGGTGATCCGTCCGGTATAGGGATAGACTGTTCCGTCAACCAGAATGACCTCTATCTCATAGCTGTTGTTGGCTGGGGGCTTCAACAAACCTTTGTCGATTTGAGCGCGGAAATTCTGCATGACATTTTCCGAAACGCTGAAGTTTACCCAGATCGGGGACAGGATCATGACGGTCGTGAGCTGATTGTTCTGTGCACTGATGTATGCGCCGTCCTGTTGCAGAGCGGCACCGGTGATGCCGGTGATGGGAGACGTGATCGTGCAGTAGGAAAGATTGAGTTTGGCGGATTCGACCTGTGCTTTCGCCTGTTCGACCTCCGCCGCGGCAGACTGGGCACGTCCGGTCGCATCGTCGAGATCTTTTTGCGACAGGGCATCCAGTTCGGCAAGCGGTTTGACACGATTAAGATTGGACTGTGCCGTTGCCAGTGAGGCTTCATTCTTGTCCAGCGCCGCCCGGGCCTGGTTGAGTTGCACCTGGAAAGGCTTGGGATCGATCTCGAAGAGAACCTGCCCCTCTTTTACGATTGCTCCTTCCGTATAGACCCGTTTGTTGAGGAAGCCATTGATCCGGGCGCGAATTTCCACCTGGTGAGAGCTCTGCGTCTGTGCGACGAATTCAATGGACACGGGCGTGTCCCGGGCTTCAATCTGCACCACGGAAACTTCAGGTGACGGATGTTGCTGGACCTTGTTTTCCGTATGGCAGCCGACAAGAAGCGGGAAAAAAACAAAGGCGACTAAAAAAATGATTCGGGTGAAGTGCACGCAGACATGGAGACGGGATACGGATAATTTTAAGAAGTGCATAAATATACTCTTTGATGTCATCAATATTCGGAATGCTTACATCAAAAGAACCCCTGACTCCTGGACCGGCGCCGGTGGTCAGGCTCAGGCGTAGAAATCACTCCATGATAATGCGCGGTTACAGTGCTAAGATGATGCAAAGCTCGCTGACGGCAAGTTATTACATCGGCAAGCAAAGATCAAAAACGTCATGCCGGACTCGGGGCTGTGTCATCATCAGGGACGTGGCTATCTCGAGCGAATACCACAAATCTTGATGCACAGAAATAACTTGGCCATGATACTTTCCCCTGCAGTCGAAATGCCGGGAATACGCATTGCAACGCAGTCTTTCAATCCGGCTCCGGGTCAAACTTGCTCCGGATTCCGTCTTGCTACGGAATAACGGAAATGGATCTATTCAATTGCCGAAGGCATAATGAACCTCTTTCCGTGACGTTGAACTATAGGGATAAATACAGGGTATGTCAATTAAATATTGGCTTTAATATACGGACCATTAGGCCGTTTCCGTCATAAAAGTTTTCTCCATGCGCGGCGATTTCCCGTTTGTCATATCCCCAGGTTGCATGGCCCTGTACGAGTTTCATGCGGACTTTTTGGGGAGGCCGGGCGGGCAACTCTCTTTAATGATTACCGGAACTCCGTCAAGAACAGAACTTGCTGGAGCTTTGGCGCCGGTTGTGGTAATGGTGCCTGTATTTTACAGGATGGATAAACTGCGATATTCATTCATGATATGGATTCGGAATTCAAGTGGGGAAATACTTGGAGGCGGTGAGGGCCTATATGCCGGGCAATAAGGTCATAGCCATTATCGGAAACGGTTGTGCCGCTATGGAATGTATCAAATCGCTGCGGGAAAATAATGATCCGGGGGAAATCCATCTTTTTTCCGATAACCGGTGGCCATCCTACAATCCCATGCTCACAACGTACTATGCTGCAGGTAGGATCGATTTTGAAACTTTCTTTCCGTACGGATACAATTTCGATTTTTATAAGGATCATGGGGTTCATTTGCATCTCGATGCTCCGGTCGTGAGAGTGGATGCCGTTGAACAGACGATCGAAAACAGATCGAAATTCAAAATCACATACGATCAGTGTCTCGTTGCGACAGGAGCAAGGCCATTTTTACCTTCAATCGAAGGAATAACCAGTCGCAGCATTTATGTCATGAGAACGATAGAAGATTCTATTGCGGTTAAAAAGGCTTTACAGGGTTGCCCCCGCAAAGCCTTGATCATCGGGGCTTCTGTGACGGGCGTCAAGATCGTTGAAATGTTTCATGGATCAGGTGTATCCGTGTGCCTGGCCGATATGGCCCCCCATATCCTTCCGCTGGCCGCGCATCCGGACTGTGCCGGTATTATCGAGGACAGGTTGGTGCGGAGGGGGATACGCTTAAGACTGGGGACGGGAATAGAACGAATTGAAGAAACCTCCGCGGGTCTTAATGCCTACTTTACCGGAGAAAGCAAACCGGAAGGCACCGATCTGATCGTCATGTGCACGGGCATGGAGAGCAATATCGCGTTTCTGGATAAAAAGCAGGTTAAAATGGATCGAGGAATCCTGGTCGATAAACGGATGCAAACCAATGTGCCCAATCTTTATGCCGCCGGAGATGTCGCTCAGGGCCTCAATCTTCTGACAGGAGAAAATCAGATTATCGGGTTGTGGGCCAACGCTCGCTACCAGGGACGGGCCGCAGGCAAAAACATGGCCGGCATCGAAGATGAATTCATTGGAAATATTCCTCATAACATGACCCATTTCATGGATATGGTATTTGTCGGTATCGGGGATATCCGAAAGGGGACCCGGGAAGAAAAACAGTACGACGGCAAGACTTACAGGCACTTTGTCTGGGATCGCAACCGTCTCGTCGGGATAAACCTTCTCGATGATTTTACCGAAGCCGGTATCTATGAACATGCCTTGCTCAGGGGATTGCGTCATGGTCAAAAAACGGTCGATCGTGATCCCTTAAGCAACCTTGTTGATCTGATTGGAGAATTTAAGAAAAATTAAGCGGAGAAACCTATTGAAAATCGGAGGCTGATGTAATGAAGGATGTTCGGCAATTGCTAAGGGGAAAAATTCCCTGCCCTGAAACGGGGATAGAGATTAAAAAGTCGGTTTGTACCATTTGTGATCCCTTAACCCAGTGTGGGCTGGATCTCTACGTCAAAGACGGGAAAATCATCAAGGTGGAAGGAAGTAAAGA
>CAZIPU010000027.1:6919-9838 GCA_964541005.1 uncultured Syntrophales bacterium
GGCTGGATCTCTACGTCAAAGACGGGAAAATCATCAAGGTGGAAGGAAGTAAAGAAAATCCTTACAGCAACGGAACCTTGTGTTCAAAGGGTGCCGCTATGAGACAGTATGTGTACAGCCCCGATCGCATTCGAACGCCGCTGAAAAGAGTCGGGCCCCGGGGTAGCGAGGCCTATGAAGCGATCTCTTGGGAGGAAGCCTTCAATACGATCTCTGAAAAGTTAACTCAGATAAAGAAAGAAAATGGGCCCGAATCCGTCGTTTTTTTCGCAGGATATGCGAAATGGTTCCGGCCGTTCCTCCACAGGCTGGCGCATGCCTTCGGCTCACCCAATTATATGACGGAGTCAAGCACCTGCTACCAGGCCATGGCCATGGCCCAAAGGCTTGTTTTCGGATTACCGGGCGGACCGGACATCAAAAATGCCGGATGTCTTTTAATCTGGAGTGCCAATCCCTTTCATTCCAATACGGGAAATGTGCTGCCCATATTAAGGGCCAAGGAAAAGGGGTTAAAAATCATCTGTGTGGATCCTCGCCTGACACCGACCGCCGCCCAGGCGGATCTTCATCTTCAGCTGAAACCCGGCACGGATGGTGCTCTGGCCCTGGCAATGGCCAATGTCATCATCAATGAAAACCTTTATGACCGGGATTTTGTCCATCATTATTCCCATGGTTTCCCGGAATACAGGGCGTATGTCCAACAGTATTCTCCCGAAAGAGCGGAAGAGATCACCGGTGTTCCGGCGGCGAAAATCAGGGAAGCGGCCCGTTTATACGCCTTGACAAAACCGGGCGCCATCATGCCGAGTGCTGCCCCCGTCGTTCACCATACCAACGGCGTTCAGAATTACCGGGCGATATTTTCACTGGCAGGGCTTACCGGGAATTACGATATTTATGGCGGTAACCTGGTGCAGCCGCAAAGTTTCCTTTATATCACCGGGGGATTTCTTACCAGATCGGCTGAATTTGTCCAACCCCGAACCTGGGATGAAATGCCGCCTCGTGTAGGCAGCGATCAGTTTCCCCTGTGGTGCGACCTGGTGGATGAAGCCCAATCGATGTATCTGCCATTCCAGATAAAATCCCAAAAGCCTTACCCCATTAAAGCCCTGATCGGATTCGGTCTGAACTACAGGATGTGGCCGGATTCCCAGAATATGCTGGAAAGCTTGAAATCGCTGGATTTCTTTGTCGATGTCGATCTGTTCATGACCGATACCTGTCGATATGCGGATATTGTGTTACCGGCCTGTTCCTCGGCTGAACGCAGTGAACTCAGATGTTATGCGCAACGCTATCTGATTTACACCCAGCCGGCGATCGAACCGCTTTTTGAATCTCGTGACGACATCGGCATCATCCTCGAATTGGCAGAAAAGTTAGGGCTGGAAGATCCCCTGTTTAAGCAGGGATATGAAGCCTGCCTGGACTGGATATTACAGCCGAGCGGGCTGAAGATCGAAGAACTGAAAAAACATCCCGGGGGAATGCCTTTGCCTGATCCGTTAAAAATTGAGGAAAAGAAATATCTCCTGAAGGGATTTGCCACTCCTTCGGGCAAACTGGAATTCGTATCCACCAAACTGGATGCCTATCAGGATTCTTTTGGTTATGACGTCTTGCCCGTTTATCGTTCCCCTAAATTCAGTGCCGAAACTACGCCCGAATTGGCGGAAAAATATCCTTTCGTATTAAATACGGGTTCCAGGCTTCCGATGTTTTGTCATACCCGGACATTTCGTCTGCCCTGGACCAGGAGTCTCCGTCCCGATGCATCGGCGGATATTTATCCCGCCGATGCAGAAAAACTGGGTATCAGGCAGGGGGATAATCTTAAAATATCCACGGCGAAAGGCTCCATTACCGTAAAAGCCAATCTGACCAAAATCGGCCAGCCGGGGGTTGTCTACATGTACCACGGATACAGCGAAGCGGATGTAAATTCCTTAATTGAAGCAGATTACTATGATCCAATCTCCGGTTTTCCCGGCTACAAGTCTTTGCTTTGTCAGGTAACAAAGGCCTGATCGCATATTTCTTATCCCATGATCGAAAGGATGACGCCTCATGGACAAAACAATCTATATGGATATCAATCGGTGCTCCGGTTGTGGAGCTTGTGTCGTGGCCTGTATGGATCAGCATGATATTGAGGTCACTGAAAAAGCTGAAGCTTTCCGCAGGATACGCAGGTTGGAAAGTGGAGAATATCCCGGTGCTCGTTTGGTCTATGTTGCCATGGCATGTATGCATTGCGGGGATGCACCCTGCCTGATCGGCTGCCCGACGGGCGCGATTTCCCGGGACAGCACGACCGGGGCGATCACCGTCGGCACCAATATCTGCATTGGCTGCCACAGTTGTTCCATGGCCTGTCCCTTCGGCGTTCCCCGTTTCGGTGAAGATCACAAGATGCAGAAATGCCAGCTATGTGCCGAACGCATCGCATACGGATTGGAACCGGCATGCGTGCGAATCTGTCCTGCGCAGGCACTGATATGGGGTACCGCTAATGAACTTCAGAACGGAAAGGAACAAAAAGCCGCAGAGAAAATAATCCAATCTCTGGGGCGATAGAGATAGGGTTTACTCACTTGACTTCCGGATTGAAATGTCACCGGGGGCAACATGGATCCTTGACGGATCGATGTAAACAAACGCTTGGTCGATTATTGCATTCACGAGAGATCGTGCCGTTTTTTCACCCCGAAACGGCGGCGTGTTGTCGCGACACGAAAACGGTTGGAAGCTCGTCAATCTTGTCAGAAATCCGCAAGAAAAGCATGATTCAAAAGACGGGTCTCGTCAAGCTTGATGTGCATTTATTGCCGCGAGTCATGCCCTTTCGGACCCTGTTTTTTCTAATCCCGAAGGGTGAATACTGCCGCTTTCCGGAGGGAGTTTTGTTTA
>CAZIPU010000027.1:9938-13175 GCA_964541005.1 uncultured Syntrophales bacterium
TTTTTTCTAATCCCGAAGGGTGAATACTGCCGCTTTCCGGAGGGAGTTTTGTTTAATGAGAAAGACAGGGGTTAGGGCATTCCTTCGACAAGAATCGCCTTCCGTTGGGGATAGATCTTGGAAATTCGGGGGATATCTTCAGATCCAATCCAGCACATTCATGAGGAGCGAAATTGTCCCCGATGCCAGGGTCGCACCGAGGGTCAACCTGTTTATCTTATGGGGATCGACGTTTTTTCCACTTATCCCGTCGATGACCAGCTTGATGTACGAATCGGGAATGTAAATATTCCCGATTCTGCGCCTGATTTTCCAATGCCAATCCGTTACGGGACAGTATCCATACCCGAGCCATATCCCAAGAATGTACCACGAGCCCAAGGTCAGCAGGATAAGGATCAGATTTGCCGGCCGGGTTTCTTTCAACGCCCATCCGAAGAGGGTAAAGGCGATAATGGAGATATGCAAACCATGAAAGGCAAAATTCAGGAGTTGGTAGATCCACCGTGATCCGGCAGCCACATTCTCTGCCGATACGGGATTGCTGTTCGCCCGGGTCATGAACCTCTCCTGTTCCTGATCGTATCGGCCCAGGTCAACACTTTGTTGAAGGCCAGTATGTATTGGTCGAGGATTTCCTGGTCGGCGACGGGAAATGAAGGCAATTTCAACATGGAATGACTCATCTGTACCGTTTTCGGCAGGTCATCTTCTCCATATGTCCGAACGGGAAGGTTTTTATCCGGTCTTGCTATTTTCAGATAATGGCCCTCAGTAAAGAAGGGCTGCTGATGCAGCAGCGGATAGCGCGGCACGCCGATGGAGCACCCTTCGGCCTGAAGGGCCTCAATCAAAAGATCGGTCGAAAGTCCTATTTTCGGGGCATCGGTGCGGATCAGGAATTCGAAGTAGACGCGCTGGATGTGGTCAGGCGGAAGGAATGTGTGAAAGCCCATTTCCTCCAAAGCATGGGAAAGGTATTCAAGATTCTTGTTGCGGCGGCGGTTGTTTTCTGCAAGATGCTTCAGTTGTATCCTGGCAATTGCCGCAGACATGGGGGCAATGCGTGTTTTTATGCCGAAACTGGTTGCTGCAAAACGGCGAGCCGGTGTTTCAAGCTCGATGATGCGGGTAATATCGCCGAGACAGACAGCCTTTTCATAGTATTCATAGTTCCTGCACAGAAACATGCCTCCTTCGCCGGCCGGTGCCAGTTTTCCTCCCTGCAAGCTGAAAACGGATATGTCGCCCAGGGTCCCGCAGGGACGATCCCGCCACAGGGCTCCCTGTGCGTGGGAAGCGTCTTCTATAATTTTCAGATCGTGCCTGGCTGCGAAAGCGAAGACCTCGGTCATCTTTGACGGCATACCCCACAAATGAACCACCACAATGGCACGCGTCCGTGACGTGACCTTTCGCTCCAGGTCTTCCGGATCGAGTCCCAGGCGCTCCCCTTCGCTTTCACAGAATACGGGGACAGCTCCGAGCCATACCATGGGCAATACCGATGCCCAGAAAGTGGCCGACGGCACCAGGACCTCATCCCCGGGTTTCAAATCCAGGGCAAAGAACGCCGCCAGAAGGGCGGCCGTCCCGTTGCAGTGGGCCAGAGCGTAGGGTTGACCGGTGAATTCCCGGTAATCGTCTTCAAGCTTCCTGTAGACGGGATGGGTCGATATGTCACCATGGCGGATAATCTTCAAAACCGCCTCTTCATCCTCTTCTGTAAGAATCGGCCATCGATTGGCTGCGGCGTCATTAGCCGTCACGGCCGGAGTGCCGCCCAGAATGGCCGGTATGTTGTCCGTTCTCCCCTTCACGTTTCCTCCTTTCGCTTGGTTAGACACGCTCCAGTACGCGATCAAACCCCTCTTCAACGTCCGTTTTGTACTGCTGCATCCTTGTCAGAGATTCTGCTTGCGTAAGGCCGCTAATTTGCGCGGCTGCATCGGCAAGTATTTTCAGATGCTCATTGTCCGGTCCCAGTCCTTGCCTGGGAACCCATTGTGCAATATTGGTCCGGCGGCGCAGATAATCTTCAAGGGTGCAGCACAATTCGTGTCGGGCACACCACGCCGGCGATGGCACCTTCTCTTCCATGCCGGGCCAGGAAATCCACTCCACGCTGCACTGCGGATCTTCCTCTCGCAGACCGGCCGGACTGTATGCGGGACGGACCTTTCGGGCGACGACTCGACTGATTTTGTTTGCCATCTCCCGGCATCCCGTGATCTTTCCGCCATAACTCGATACCCAGGGCAGATCGTTATCGGGGACGACATGCTGTCTTCGTGACAGATCCAATGGGTAATGTGCCTGCATGAAGTCCTTTTTCACCGCCAGCGGCCGGATGCCGCAACGCATGGAGACGATCTGTGATTTGTCAAACCCCGGCTTCAGGTGTCCGTTGACACGGTCCAACAGGAACCGGACATCCTCTGCGGCGACGGTCATGCCGTCATGAATGTCCTGCGGGAATGTTTCTGTCGGCCCCCACAGCGAAATCGGTCCCCATGGAACGAAGGTGAGAACGTCGCCATGATCACCCATTTCGAAAATCATGAGCGAATGGTGACCGGCGGGACGCTTAACGCCTATATAGACCCCTTTGCTCAAGACATGTTTGAAAGGGGTCTCAATCCCGAATTGGTCATTGACCTGATCTGTCCATACCCCGGCACAGTTGACAATCAACTTTGCGCGAAGCGATGTTTCCCTGCCGCCCAGTGTGTCTTTCAGGGCAAGGTGCCACCATTGATCGGCCTGAGAGTACTCCCCCGTTGCGCTACAGTAGTTCAACGCGACACTATGCGTAGATGGGGTAAATGTCAGCCAGTCAAAAGTGAACCGGCAGTCCGAGGTGTTCAGCACCGCCTCCTCGTATAAGAAAGATCCCCTGTGGACCCCCGGTTTGAGCAGGCATGTTTCTTCAAAAGACTTTTCGCAACGGGGCGGTTTTCGGCGAAATAGACTCATAATCCAGTAAAAAGAGAGCGCGGCCCGGACCAGTTCAGGGTTGAGATTGCCCCGGATGGACGGAATATAGCGATACAGCTTCGGTGAGATATGGTCTTTCAGTTCTCTGATCATTGCGTCCCGATCGCAGGATAGGCGGAAGACCGTGGGGAGGTCAAGGTTTCTCAGGTACAGAAGACCGCCCCAAACCATCATGCCCGATGCCTGGCTGGTACCGGAGGCGAAATCGTTCCTGTCGACGAGGAGAACTTTATACCCCTG
>CAZIPU010000027.1:13275-17275 GCA_964541005.1 uncultured Syntrophales bacterium
TGATCCATGGAATGCCGCACACACTTAGATTCCCGGAGGGGACGGTAAAACAGGAACGAATTTGCTCTTTGCATGCCATGCCGGTCTGACAGGTAGGCTTCCCTGGTGATCGGGGTGATCCATCCGGAAAGAACAAAAATATCGAAGAAAAAAAGTGGAAATACGCTGCAAGATAAGGCCTTGGTTTTTAATAACTTACGGCCGGATAAAAAAATATGGGCTGCAGAATAAAAAACCGCAGGAGGTTATTTTCTCCTTTGTAGAAGGCATCTTTTGCCCGGTGAATGAGCATGGTCGATCCCGGTATGGCCGGGATTCCGGCAGCCGCGGACATCACGAAGGGCAGATCAAACGATGACACGCCTTGCACCGCCGAGAGCCTGGCCGGACAGGGCGCGGACGTTATTACCGGTACAAGGAGACGGTTGTATTGAAACCGATATTATTGCATTATCCCGGTTTTCCGGAAGACCTGAGAACGGCGATGAAATCTTTCGCTTTCCGGATCAGGGAGGTCCTGATGTGAATCTTGAGATAAATATCTCCGGATTCTCCACCGCCGCGGCCGCTCTCTCCCATTCCCTTCAGACGCAATTTCTGGCCGGACCGCGTGTTCGGGGGGATGGTTACGTACAGTTCCCTGCCCGTCTTTTTGCATGAATATCGTATCCGGCCGCCGCGCCGGGCCATTTCGGGAGAAAGTACGATGAAATCGTGTACATCCATTCCTCTTTCGGGCAGTTCGATGCCCCATTTCTTTTTCAGACCGTACCGGATCACCCTGCCCAGATGTCCGCCGAGCGGGTCACCTTTTCCGCCTGTCGGTCCGCCTCCGAAGCCGCCCAGAATAATCCGCCCGAAAGCTCCCGGTCCCTTGAATTCAAAGGTCCGATAGCCGGTGCCGTAGGATTCCCTGAAGATGTCGTCAAAGCCCCGGAAGCCGAAGGCACGGCTCAATTCTTCAAAGACCTGCCGGATATCGGAGTCTTTGAAGATATCCTGCTCGGAATGGGTCTGCCTGAACTGGCCGTAGGCCGATGAACCGTAGGCCTGCCTGAGTGCATCATATTCCCTTCGTTTTACGGGATCGGACAGCACGGCGTAGGACTCATTGATTTCTTTCATTCGCTCAGCCGCCTCCGGGCTGCCCTGGTTCCTGTCCGGGTGGTGCAGCAGGGCCAGCCGGCGATATGCATCACGGATCTGCTTCTGGCCGGCATTGCCCGGTAATCCCAATATGTCGTAGTAGTCTTTTGGTTCCATGCCTTTCCGTTTCTTGAAGGTCGTGGCGTGTTTTAAACTCCGGAGCCTGCCTTGGATTTGTACGGTATAACAAGGCTAGTTTGATAAGATGTCACCTCTGAAATGTAAAGGGAAAAAACAGGAACAAATAGATTTACGCGGTCAGAGATGAAAAAGAGGGGATTGCACAACGCAACCCCCTCTTTTTATTGTTAAAAAATGGTAGGCGGTACTGGGATTGAACCAGTGACTTCTACCGTGTGAAGGTAGCACTCTCCCGCTGAGTTAACCGCCCGAAGTGGCCTCTGTATATCTTAAAGAACGATCATTATCAAGAAAAAACATGGCAAGAGATAAATCGAATATAGAGCAATATATTCATATTGTTACGTGCTATTTTCCGGGAATAAAGACTTCTGGTGCCATGATGGCTGTATCCGTTCAGTCCGTTTTGTGGTGCGGTCAGTCTCCTTTTAGGAGATCACCGTACATGTCCACGCGCCGATTGTTCAGAAGATGGTTGTATACGTTCAGCCGCTTGTTCCGGGCCTGTTTGATATCGATGTCGGCGAAACCGATCTCGTCCTGGTCAACGGATGCCCGGTAGAGAAGGTTCCCCTGGGGACCTGTGATCTGGCTTCGGCCTGTGTAGGTGAGAACCTTGTCACCCCGGCGCTCATCGCCTGTACGGTTGGCCGTGACGGCAAAAACACGGTTTTCCAGGCAGCGGGTGATCATGCCGTCCTGGCAGAAAGGAAGGACGAGGTTTGCGCAGTGGCAGATCACGTCGGCGCCCTTCAAGGCGAGAATGCGGGCCGATTCGGGGAAAAACCAGTCGAAACAGATCATGACGCCGATCTTGCCGATGCCGGTATCATAGACGGGGAAGGGCAGATCGCCCGGTGTGAACCAGAGCTTTTCCTCGCTGAAAAGATGGATTTTACGGTAGGTGCCGAGATGGCCCTGGGGCGAGACGGCGACGGCCGAGTTGAATATCCGGTCCCCGGAGCGTTCCACCAGACCGGCGACGATGTATTGTTTCTTCCGTCCGGCCAGGTCAATCAGCAACCTTGATGTTTTTCCGTCCGGTACGTTCTCGGATAAATCCCAGGCTTCTTCTTTGGAGAGAAACAGGTACCCTGTATTGAAGCACTCGGGGAGGACCAGGACCTCCGCCTCGGATTTCAGGATCAATTCCTCCGCTTTGGCAAGATTGCGATCCACCTGTCCGAAATAAGGTTCAAACTGGACAAAACCGACTTTCATTCCTTCTGAACTCCTGTTTGATGTTCTTCCGATGGGACCTTTCCAGAATGACCGGTGGCAGCCAAACGCTCAGCGGATAACACCCATGGTCCTCTCCAGGCGGGCCTGGCTGATGTGGTAAATGCCGAGGGCGTTGGCATGATCCGATTTCGCCCGTGTCAGGATGGTCTGGGCGTCGAGGACTTCCGTGGAGGTTGCTACCTGTTCCTGATATCGCTCCCTGTTGATCCGATAATTTTCTTCCGCCTGTTCGATCGCCTTGCGGGAGACAAAGATCTGCTTTTCCGCTTCCTTCACGATCAGGTAAGCGTCCTTGACTTCCAGAACGATCTGGTCCCGCACGTTCAGAAGGGCGTCTTTGGTCTGGTTTTCCCGGGCCAGGCTGTAATCGACCCGGAATTTTGTCTTGCCCCACTCCCAGAAATCCCAATTGGCGACGGCCATGACCTGCCAGCTTTCCTGCTTCTGATAATCGCTGCCCGACACGTCCGGGTCGTCTCCGAACTTTGAGTAATTCCCGACGACCGAAACGGATGGGAAGTAACCGCTTCTTGCAATCCGGACGAGTGACTGAGCCTGGTCGACCTGCAATTGATAGGTTTTCAGTTCGGGCCGGTTCTCCAGTGCCGTTTTTAGACAATTATCCAGGGATGCCTGGAAGGGGTTATCCGTTAAGGTGTCTTCCAGGATGACGTCTGTGGCGATGTCCCGGCGGAGAACCGTGTTGAACCTGGCCTTGGCCAATTCAAGGCCGTTTTGGGCGTGGACCAGGTTCTGTTCCCCGTTTGCCAGTTCCACTTCCGAGTAAAGAAGATCGTTCTTGGGTATCAGGCCGACATCGAAGAATTGCTGTGCCGTGTTACGGTGCGCCTTCAGCAGTTCCACGGATTGTTGTGCCGCTTCCAGAACCTTTCCTGCCCTGAGAACATTGAAGTAGGAGGTCTTGACTTCCTCAACGATGTTTTGAACGGTTTTTTCCTCTTCGCTTCTGGAAGCGTCCAATCCCTGCCTGTAAAACTGATAATTGGCCAGGATGGATCCCCCGGCAAAGACGGGCTGCGTGGCTTCGACTGTCCAATTGTAATTATTCCTGGTACCTACGGGAATGGTGATCCAGTTGCCGGGAAGAACACCCTGTGTGGTCATCGTAGGCTCCTCGTGCAGCCGGGTGTAACCGTAGGAGGTGCTGAATTTCGGCAGAAAGGCCGTGACGGCCTCGTTTTTCTGCGCCTGTGCGCCCTTGACGGCTTCCCTGGCGCCGTCGATGATCACGCTGTTTTTCAGAGCCGTATCGATGCTCTCCCGGAGGGTCAGAGCGGGGTCTTCTGCCGAAACTCCAGCGGGTCTAAGCAGAATCAGGAGCGCGGTTACGATGAGTCCTCCAACCTTCAAGCCTTGACGCATAAACCGTTTCATTTTCTCTAACTCCCCGAAGTAAAGAAATGCAGCTCAGATTCTTATCGAATGACATTTTTGTCAAGGATATTTTCAG
>CAZIPU010000028.1:0-13387 GCA_964541005.1 uncultured Syntrophales bacterium
CGTGGCCCGGACATTAAACTTCCTTTACCTGGATACGGGTGCCCTGTATCGCGCCGTGGCGTATAAAATCCGAACGTCGGGAATAAACGAAACAACGGACGCGATCCTGCGAGAGCTCTTCGCGCATACAACGTTCAGTCTGAAGAAGCAACCTGACGGTCTCATCGTCTTCGTTGATCGGGAGGATGTGAGCCGGCAGATTCGGACGGAGGAGATCGCCGTTCTGGCGTCGACCATTTCGGCCCTTCCGGTTGTCCGGGAAGCTCTATTGCCGATTCAGCGGGAATGCGGCAACGGTGTTGGGGTTGTGGCCGAAGGACGGGATATGGGGACCGTGGTTTTCCCTGATGCGGATTTCAAGTTCTATATCCACGCATCACCTGAGGAGCGGGCCGGAAGACGGTATCGGGAGCTGATTGAAAAAGGGTTGAACCCTGATTTCGATGACATCAAAGCCAGTATTATCTTACGGGACAGGCAGGATACGGAACGCGCCGTTTCCCCGCTTTGCATACCCGAAGATGCGAAAGTGATCGATTCATCACGGATGACGATTCAAGAGGTGGTGGATGCCATTCTCAGTGTCCCGGGAGTGTCGGCCTGCGTGAGTAAATCTACTTAATTTTACCGGCCGGAACAGGATTCATGCGGCTATTCAGGTGTTTTGTCTTGCTATTCTATGGTCAATGTGCTAATTTTTCTACTTTGGTGGTGCTATGACAAAAATACGATGGGGGTAAAGGGTACATGGTTAACGACAACAACTTAATTTCGCAACAGGACAAGACAGAGGAAGTCAAGGCGGAGGTGCCGTCAGACGCGGCGTTTGGCCAGTCAAACGAAGAACCGATGGATTTCGGGGAACTCTATGAGCAGAGCCTCCAGAATGTGCAATTCGGAGAGATCGTCACCGGAAAAGTCATCCAGATCACGAACGATGTGGTCATGGTCGATGTCGGCTGGAAAACCGAAGGTCACATTCCCATCAAGGAACTCAAAGATGCTGAAGGGAATATTTCGTTAAATGTAGGTGACGAAATTGAAATACTTGTAGACAGACGGGATGCGGAAGGCAACCTGATTTTGTCGAGAGACAAGGCGGCAAAGCTGAAGGTTTGGGATGATATCAAACAGGCCTTTGATCAGAACACCCTGATCAACGGTGTTGTGGTTGAAAGGGTGAAGGGCGGGTTGTCCGTCGATATCGGCATTCCGGCTTTTCTTCCCGGGTCCCAGGTTGATATCCGGCCCGTGCGGGATCTGGACAAGTACGTCGGGCAATCCATGCTGTTCAATATCCTGAAGTATGACCGCAAGAGAAATAACGTTGTTCTTTCCAGAAGGGCGATCCTCGAAGTGGAAAGGGAAGAGGAAAAGAAGAAAACCCTGGAGAATCTCGAAGAAGGAAAGATCGTCGAGGGGATCATTAAGAATATCACTGATTACGGTATTTTCATCGACCTGGGTGGCGTGGATGGGCTCCTCCACGTGACCGACATGTCCTGGGGACGGATGACCCGGCCCTCCGATGCATTTTCCAAGGGCGACCAGATCAAAGTCAAGGTTTTGTCCTTCGATCCGGCAAAAGAGCGGGTTTCTCTGGGGCTCAAGCAGCTGATGGATAATCCCTGGGATACGATTACAGCGCATTACCCCGTAGGATCCGTTGTAACGGGGAAAGTGGTCAATCTGACCGATTATGGTGTTTTCGTGGAACTCGAACCGGGTGTGGAGGGATTGGTTCATATTTCTGAGATGTTCTGGACCCGCGAAATCAAGCATCCGTCGAAGGTTTTGTCCCTGGGCCAGGAAATCAATGTCATGGTCCTCGATATCAATTCCGAACTCAAACGCATTTCCCTGGGTCTCAAGCAGACGACGACCAATCCCTGGGAAGCACTCAAACTGAAGTACCCCGAGGGGAGCGTTCTGAAGGGAGTTATCCGGAATATTACCAACTTCGGTATTTTTGTCGGTGTTGAGGAGGGAATTGACGGCTTGATCCACGTGTCCGATATTTCCTGGCGGCACCGGGTTGTCCATCCCTCCGAGATGTACAAGAAGGGCCAGACGATCGAAGCGGTGGTATTGAATATCGATCCGGAAAACGAGAAATTCTCCCTGGGACTGAAACAGTTGGAAAAGGATCCCTGGGAAATGCTGGAGCAGAATTATCCCGTCGGTTCCTCGATTAACGGAAAGATCACGAACATCACGGATTTCGGCATGTTCGTGGAAATAGAAGAGGGCATAGAGGGTTTGGTCCATATTTCCGAGTTGAGCCAGAAGCGGGTGAAGGCTGCTGCGGAATTGCACAATGTGGGGGATATGGTGACCGCGACGGTGAAGAATATTGACGCCAAAAACAGGAAGATCCGTCTCAGCCTCAGGGACAACGAAGCCCCTCCGGAGACTTACCGCGGCAATCAGTATCTGAACAACAAGGAAAGCGTTTCCTCAACGCTTGGGGACGCTCTGGCGGATGTCAAGATTGGAGAGTCGGAACCCAGCGAGTAAATTTACGTGGATACACGTCTTTTAGCAATGAATCGTCATGACTGGAGGATGACATGAAAAGGCACCCTGTTCTTTTCGGCATCCTCCTTTTAATTTTTACGGGCCTGCTTTTCTTCTTCCTGATCCATGCCTTTCTCAATCCCGCCAGGGACGGATATTCATTTCCGGCCGGGAACAAGGTTGGCGTGGTCAAGGTTGAAGGGGTCATCACGGGTTCCGAGGAAATCATCCGGGAGATCGAGGAACTGGCCAAGGATGACAGTGTCAAGGCCATCGTGGTTCGAATTGATTCGCCCGGCGGCAGTGTCGCCCCGACCCAGGAAATTTACGACACGATTCTCGAAGTGGGCAAGAAAAAGAAGGTCGTGGCGTCCATGGGATCCATCGCGGCATCGGGGGGGTATCTGTTGGCCTGTGGCGCGGAAAAGATCGTGGCGAATCCGGGGACGATCACGGGCAGTATTTCGGCCATTATGCATTTCGCCAATGTGCAGGAACTGATGCGGAAAGTCGGTGTGGCGTCTTCCGTTATCAAGAGCGGCAAATACAAGGATATCGGTTCCCCCGTCCGGGATATGACGGACGAGGAAAAAGCCTTAATCGGCCAGTTGGTCGACGATGTTTATGAGCAACTTCTGGATACCGTTTCCCAGCGGAGAAAAATGCCCAGGGAAAATGTCAGGCAGATTGCCGACGGACGTATTCTCACCGGCAGACAGGCCCTGCAGGCAGGACTGGTCGATTTTCTGGGAAACCAGAAGTATGCCGTCCGCCTTGCCGGAAAACTGGCCGGTATCCAGGGAGAGCCTGAAGTGGTCTATCCCGCCAAAGAAAAATCCCTGTTCCTCGATTTTCTGGTTGAAAATATGGCCATGTCCGTCAGGAAAATCCTCATACAGGAAAGGCAAAAGATGGAAGGATTGAACTTTCTTTATCTCGCAGGACAGAAGGCCGGGCCATGACGAAAAACGAATTGATCAGGGCCGTACAGACCCGTTTTGAAACGTATCCGGCGAAGGATATTGCCTTTGCGTGCAACAGCCTGTTTGAGATGATGACGGATGCCCTCAAAAGGGGAGAACGGATCGAGATCAGAGGATTCGGGGTTTTTTCCGTTCGCAGCAGGAAAGAAACGACGGCAAAGAATCCGAAAAACGGTCAGACGGTGCATGTGCCCTCTCATAGGGCGCCTTTTTTCAAAACGGCCCTGGAGATCAGGAAAGGATTATTGAATCATGACGACGTATAAAACAATCCGGCTCGACTATAAAGAGGAAGGTTATGTCATCATTACGATGAACCGTCCGGGAGAACTCAATGCCCTGTCCAAGGACATGCGGTTGGAGTTGACCGACTGCTTTACGCGGCTTGAAGGGGATACGTCCGTAAAAACCATCATTCTGACCGGGGGTGATTTTGTTTTCTCCGCAGGGGGCGATATCAAGGAGATGTCCGCCCTTCCGGACAGTGAAATCGAAGCATATTTCCGGTCGATCTTCGTCTGCCTGAGGCGGATTAACCTTTTTCCGAAACCGGTCATTGCTGCGGTGGGCGGCATCGCCCTCGGCGGCGGGTTCAATCTGGCCGTCGTCTGCGACCTGATCGTGGCATCCGAGACAGCCATATTCGGCCATCCGGAGTTAAAGCTCGGCTTGAACCCCCTGTTCAATCCCATCCGGAATCTGGTCGGCATGGCAAAAGCAAAGGAAATCGCCCTCTTGGGAGAGCCCATTCCCGCCAATGAGGCTTTGAGAATCGGGCTTGTGAACAAGGTCGTTCCTCCCGAGAGACTGATGATGGAAGTGGAAGGCATGGCTAAAGAAATTTCCCGGCGGTCGGCCAAGGCTACGGAGGTGGTCAAGAAGGTGTCGTCCATGGTGCCCCACCTGGAGGTCGGCGCGGCTCTTTCCCTGGAGTTTGAGTTAAGCACTTTCCTGTTTTCGAGACCGGAAAGAAAAACGTACATGCGGGAATTTCTCATTTCGGAAGAAATGAGAAAGCGTAGACGCCGAACGGGCGATTAAACATCCCATTCGTTGGACAGGGCGAAGTCTCTGAGCTGATCCCGTCTTTTTTTGTGCTGCAGCTTTTTTAGGGCTTTGGCTTCGATCTGGCGGATTCTTTCCCGGGTGACCCCCATCATTTCCCCCACCTCTTCCAGAGTAAACGGGCCGTAGATACAGGCAATCCAGGTGCAGTTCAGGAAATTCTCGCTCTTGATGCGCCATTCGCAGGTTGTGTCCTGGCAGACTTCTTCTATGAGATGGCCGAATTTCTTACATTTGTAGGTATTGAGCAGGGAATTTGGGTTTTTCATGATTATTTTTCCTCTACGAAGCGGCTGTATTCATGCAAATCAAAGCATGACTTGAATCGGAAGATAGTGATGATATCGCGGTTTGTCAATAACGGGGGGTAAAAAATCAGAGTCCGGCCGGAAGTCGTTTCAATCTTTCAACAAATACCGAAACATAACCTGATCGTCAGGCAGACAACTCACGGGAAATGATGTCGCCCATGTTCCTGACGGTTTTCATGATGTCCGCCAAATTGATGTGAACGAATCTCCGGTTGTGCAGAATAAGCTTTCCATCGATGATGACCGTTACGACGTCGGAACCGGAGGCGGTGTAAACCATTTGAGAAAGACCGTGATAAAGCGGTGTCATATGAGGCTGATTCAGATCGATGAGAATCAGATCGGCCGCTTTTCCCACTTCCACGGTACCGATTTGCCGATCGAGACCTAAAAGCCTTGCCCCGTCGATGGTGGCCATTCGCAGGACCGTCCCGGCATTCATGACTGTCGGGTCCGATTCGATTACCTTGTGGATGCGGGCGGCCATGCTCATCTCGCGGAACAAATCGAGGTTGTTGTTGCTGGCGGTCCCGTCCGTTCCCAGTCCGACTGTGATGCCATGGCGCAGGAGTTTTGGAATGGGCGCCATGCCGGCGCCAAGTTTCATGTTGCTTTCAGGGCAATGGGAGATCTTGACCCTGCGACGGGAAAGCAGGTCGATTTCATCATCGGTAAGCCAGTTGCAGTGCACGGCAATCGTATCGGCATCAAGAACCCCCAGGTCGTCAAGATAAAAAGCAGGTGTTTTTCGGTATTTCTCTTGGATCATGTTCACCTCATCCTTTGTTTCTGCGAGATGGATAAGGTAAGGAACCTGCCTGTCACGGGATACTCTCTTTATTTCCTTCAAGGTTTCGCTCGAACAGGTGTAGGGGGAATGGCAGAACAGGGCCGGTTTGATCAGGGGGTGGCTGTTTTGCCACCGGGAGAGGAACTGTTCGGCCAGTCGGGCCTTCTTGCGGGAGTCCGCTGCATCCGGTGCCGAAAAATCAATGAAACCCTGGCAAACAACACCTCGCATACCCGTGTCCATGGCCGCCTGAGCGATCCGGTCAACAAAAAAATAGCTGTCGCAGAAGGTGGTTGTCCCCGAGAGGATCATCTCCGCCATGGCCAGAAGAGATGCGGCATAGACGGTCTTTTCGTTCATGAAGCGCCCTTCGGCGGGGAAAATGAAGCCGTTCAGCCATTCCATCAGGGGAAGATCGTCCGCCAGTCCCCGCAGCAGCACCATGGGCAGGTGGGTATGGGTATTGACCAATCCGGGCATGACGAGTTGTCCCCGGGCAGGGATGACCTCCCGCGCCTGGTCCGGGGGGGCGGATTCATTCCGTCTTTCCCTGTTCCGGATGGAAACAATCAACCCGTTGCGGATGCCGATATCCGCCTGTGCGATGAAAGAAGGCTCATCCGTCATGGTCAGGACGGATGCGTCGGTAATAAGAATGTCGAACCTTTCCTCCGATGGGGCCGTCATGGTGCCGTCATTCCCAGGCTGTCCCGGATTTTATCGGCGATCCGGCGGACTTCCATCATGACTTTCCCCTCATCAATCGTCAAAAGCCTGCGGTTTTCCATAACGATCCGGCCATTGATCAGAACGGTATCCACATCGGAGCCGTTCGCGGCATAAACGAGATGGGAATAGGCATGGTACAGGGGGGTGAGATGGGGTTTCTCCGTATCGATGATGATCAGGTCGGCTTTCATCCCGGTCTTGAGTGTCCCGATAAGGTTTCCCATTCCCAGGACATCCGCTCCCCGGCAGGTTGCCATTTGCAGGACCGTCCGGGCGGACATGGCCGTCGGATCGAGGAGGGCGAACTTTCCCAGTTTGGCGGCCGTGTCCATTTCCTGGAAGAGATCGAGGTTGTTGTTGCTGGCGCAGCCGTCCGTGCCGAGACCGACGGGAATGCCCTTGCGGATCATGGCCGTTACGGGGGCGATGCCCGACGCGAGCTTCATGTTGCTTTCCGGGTTGTGGACAACCTTGCAGCCGCGGTCGGCAAAAACCGCCATGTCATCATCGTTCAGATAAACGCCGTGAAAGGCGATGAAATCGGGATCAAGGAGTCCCAGGCGGTCAAGGTATTGGGTCGCTTTTATGCCCTTTTCATTTAGGATCTGCAATTCCCCTTTACTTTCGAGGAGATGGATGGCCAACGGAATTCCGTATTCCCGGGAAAGCGCCTTGGCGTCAAGCAGAAGCGATTCCCCGCATGTGTACAGGGCGTGGGGTTCGACGGCAATTCCGACCAGGGGGTCACCGGTCCATTTTTGGATGAGGCGGCGCGTGTATGCCAGGGCTTCTGCAGGTGACTTGGCGTTGGGGGAGGGGAAATCAAAGAGGACTTCGCCGAGCAGGCAGCGCATTCCGGCTTCTTTGGCGGCCCGGGCCGTTTCATCCTCGAAGATGTACATATCGCAGAAAGTGGTCGTTCCGGAGCGGATCATCTCCGCGCAGGCCAGGAGACTTCCCCAGTAAGCCAACTCTGGATTGACGTTTTTCGCCTCCGCGGGGAAGATGTATTGATTGAGCCACGCCAGCAGCTCCATGTCGTCGGCCATGCCACGGAAACAGGTCATGGCGGCGTGGGTGTGGGCATTGATCAAACCGGGCATGACGATGCCGCCTTTCGCGTCAATGCATCTTTGCCCGTGATAGCGCGATTGAAGCGCCGCTTGTTCTCCCAGGGCAACGATCTTCGCATCCTTGATCGCGATGCCGCCGTCCCGGATGATCCGGTCCTGTTCGTCGAGAGTGAGGATCCGGCCGTTGGAGATCAGAATGTCTACATCTTCCATTTACACGTTTCCTTTGGAATTTTTGTTTGAGAAGCCCTTTTTCTGCCGGTGTCATCATTGCCGTGAAAATCTTTTTCTCGGCATGGACTCCGGCAACGTTCCAGTGATTATCACAGGATAGGACTTGACATCAATCAATATCCGTTTCATAAAGAGCCCTGATGGATAGGGTTTGGTCGTTTTATGGATTTCGGGA
The DNA here is from genome assembly GCA_964541005.1 of uncultured Syntrophales bacterium. Classification (GTDB taxonomy): domain Bacteria; phylum Desulfobacterota; class Syntrophia; order Syntrophales; family JAAYKM01; genus JAAYKM01. Next base: position 7,878 of record CAZIPU010000028.1, read on the forward strand.
GGGGTGGCGTGAATCCGTCAAGGGAAGAAGCATGGGTACTGTTGAACCGGTATATCAAAAATGAAAGGATGCGGTGGCACAGTCTGGCCACGGAGGCTGTCATGAGATCTCTGGCCCTGCGATTGCAGGGAGATCCTGACCGCTGGGGAATTGCAGGGCTTCTGCACGATCTCGATCTGGAAGTGGTCGAAGGCGATTTGCATCGCCATGGTCTCGAGACGGCGGCCATGCTCCAGACAGAAGGCTATGACACGGAAATTATTGACGCGATAAAACGTCACAATCAAATGCCGGGCGGCAACAAACGCGAAACGACCTTTCAGCATGCCCTGGCGGCGGGAGAGACGATCACGGGACTGATTACGGCAACGGCCATGGTTTATCCCGACAAGAAACTGGCCGGTGTAAAAGCCAAGTCGGTTGTGAAAAGAATGAAGGAAAAGGCCTTTGCCGCGTCGGTTAACCGGGATACCATCATGGAATGCGAGGTCATCGGAATCCCCCTGGGTGAATTCGCCGAGATCTGCCTGGGGGCCATGCAGGCTATAAGCGACGATCTGGGTCTGTAACCGGAAGAAGGCAGGACTTATTGAAGGAGGCTGGACAAATCCATGATGACGGATAAAAGAACGATTTTCATTCCTTCCACGGGTTCGACGGAAACGCATCTCACGGCCTTTTGCGATTTGCTGTCACGACTGGAGAGCCCCTACAAAAAGGGCGATATGGTAGGGATCAAGCTCCACTGGGGAGAACGGGGAAATTTAAGATTTTTGCCCCCAATTTTCGCCCGTGCCGTTGTGACCTGGCTTCGGGACCAGGGGGTGGGTGCTTTTATCTTCGACACGACGGTGCTCTATTCCGGCGGAAGAAGAAACGGGGCGGACTCCCTCAAAACTGCCGCGGAGCACGGTTTTACCGAGGACTACCTGGGCTGTCCTCTGATCATCGCCGATGGTATGGACGGCCGCGATCTCGTTGATCTGCCCGCCGGTTACAGGCATTTCCAGACTGTCCAGGTGGCCCGCATCTTCGAGAAGGCCGCGGGTTTTTTCATCCTTTCCCATTTCAAGGGGCATCTGGAGGGGGGATTCGGCGGCGCCATCAAGAATATCTCCATGGGATTCGCATCCCGGGCGCAGAAACAGCGCATGCACAGCGATGCAAGCCCGGCTCTGATCCGGGAGAATTGCACGCGTTGCGGGACCTGTATCGAGGTCTGCCCCAGCCATGCCGCCCAATGGGGGGATGACAACTATCCCTGTTATGACCTGGATCTTTGCATCGGGTGCGCCCAGTGTATCGGCCTGTGCCCCGATGTGGCTCTGCAACTGTGCTGGGAAACGGATGTGGCGGTTTTCCAGGAGAAGCTCATCGAAACGGCCGCCGCCGTCTGGCAGGTGATCCGGGGAAAAACACTGCTGGTCAATGCCCTGTTGAATATCTGCAGCGAATGCGACTGCATGCCCGGCGAACATCCGATTATCGCCCCCGATGCGGGATTTGTCGGCGGGTATCATCCTGTCGCATTGGATCGGGAATCCTTGAAGATTATCGGTTCCTGCCCCGTGGACAAGGCACACCCGGGAATACCCTGGAAAAGGCAGTTTACCTACGCTGCTGAAATCGGTTTTCTTTAATCTATTGAAGGCGGTTTATACCCTCCAAGATCATTTTTTTCTTTCGTTTCAGCCAGGTATCTGATAAGTTCCCGCACCGCAAACAGTCGGAAAAGGGAGGTCTTTCCTGACGTGATCCGGAGCCCCGCCGCGATTATGGGGAATCGTTGCCGGTCATTTCCCGGAGCAGGTGACAGCGCAGGAAAGACAGGCAAAGAGGCAATAGACTTATATGGCTGAAAAACTCAAGAAAGAGGTCTGGGGATCGAAACTGGGTATTATCCTGGCGGTGGCCGGGAGCGCTGTGGGCCTCGGCAACTTTTTACGGTTTCCCGTGCAGGCGGCCAACAACGGCGGCGGCGCCTTCATGATCCCCTATTTCATCTCGATTCTGCTCATCGGTATTCCGATGATGTGGATCGAGTGGGCCATCGGGCGTTACGGCGGTGTCCACGGCCATACGACGGCGCCGGGCATGTTCCATCGCCTCTGGGACAACCGCCTCGGAAAGTACCTCGGCGTGATCGGCGTCTTCGGTCCCCTGGTTATTTTCATCTATTATCTCTACATCGAGTCCTGGCTTCTGGGTTACAGTTTCTATTCCCTGTCCGGGGCACTCACTGCAGTGCCGGACAAGGAATCCATGGCGAAATTTCTCTCCGCCTATCAGGGTCTTGAAACGAATACCTATTTCGGTAGTCTCGTTCCTGCTTACCTCTTCTTTCTCGTTACCATCGGATTGAATTTTTTTGTTATCTTCCGGGGTGTGACCAAGGGAATAGAAAAACTGTGCAAGATCGCCATGCCGATGCTCTTTCTGGCGGCCTTTGTGCTGCTGGTCCGGGTTGTAACCCTTGATGCGCCGTACGCGGACAAGCCTGACTGGAATATCCTCAACGGATTCGGATACCTGTGGAATCCGGATTTTTCCGCCCTCTTGAATGCGAAGACGTGGCTGGCCGCGGCCGGCCAGATCTTTTTTACCCTCAGTGTGGGCATCGGTGTGATCCTGACCTATGCCAGTTACTTGAAAAGAGGGGATGATATTGCCCTTTCGGGACTCACGGCCGCCTCGACCAACGAGTTCGCCGAGGTGATCCTGGGGGGAAGCATCATCATTCCCCTGGCCTTTGCCTTTTTCGGCCCGGAGGGGATGAAGGAAGTGGCCGCCAGCGGTGCCTTCAATCTGGGTTTTGTGACCATGCCGTTTATCTTTTCGAAGATTTCCCTGGGGGCGCTTTTTTCCTTCCTGTGGTTTTTCCTTCTCTTTCTGGCGGGCCTGACCTCGTCCATTTCCCTGATCGAACCGGCCGTGGCCTTCATCCGGGATGATTTTCAGATCGAGCGGAAAAAAGCGGCCACAATCCTGGGCGTGGCCACATTTGTTCTCTGCCAGCCGGCGGTTTTCTTCCTGGGACACGGCGTGGTCGATGAACTCGATTTCTGGGGCGGCACCTTCTGCCTTGTCCTTTTCGGTACGATCGAGGCCGTCCTTTTCGCCTGGACCTTCGGGATCGACCGGGCCTGGGATGAGATTCACCACGGTGCGCAACTCCATGTTCCCCGGATTTACAAGTGGATCATCAAGTATGTGACCCCCGTATTGCTCCTGGTGATTCTCGGGACCTGGATCGTCCAGCAGGGCTGGGCGACCATGATCATGGAGAATGTCAAACCGGACGATGTGCCCTATGTACTGGGTACGCGTCTTGGACTTCTGATGCTGTTTCTGGTGATTGCGGTGCTGGTCCACATATGGCACAAAAAAGTTTTTCTGGGGGAAGGCAAATGACATTTTACGGCTGGCTTTTCATGGGGGTATCCTGGATATTGATCATATCCTTGGCGTTTTTCTGTTTTAACAGGGTGCTGCGGGAAAAAGACGAGGATATGTAGGCAGATGATGGATGTGAGGTAATTCGCCCTGTGGGCGGTTTCAAATAATACGAAAATTGTGAGACAAACATGACAGAAGAGAACAAAGAAATGGTTGGTCCGGATGACGGAAAAAGTTTTGCCGAACTGCTTGAGGAATCGGGAATCAAAAGCGATTATCTCCGGCCGGGACAGAAAGTGGAGGCCGTAATCGTCAAGATTACGCCCGAATGGATCTTCCTCGCCCTGGGCGGGAAAAGCGAGGGATACCTGGACCGGCGCGAATTGCAGGACGAAGAGGGAAACCTGTCCGTGAAGGAAGGGGATCGTATTTCCGCCTATTTCCTGTCATCGAAGCATAACGAAAAACTCTTCACCACGAAAGTCGGAAGCGGCGAGGCCGGCCAGTCCTTTCTTGAGGAAGCCTATCGAAACGGTATCCCCGTCGAAGGCATGGTTGAAAGGGAAATCAAGGGCGGTTTTGAAATCAAGGTTGTGGGAAACATCAGGGGGTTTTGCCCCTATTCCCAGATGGGGCTCCAGAAAGTGGAGAATTCCCAGGACTATGTCGGGAAGAAATTGATCTTCCGGATCATGGAATACGGTGAAAAGGGCCGGAAGCTCGTCTTGTCCAGCCGTGCGATTCTGGAGGAGGAGCAGAAGAAACGGAAGGAAGAGGTCAAGAAAACCCTGCAAGAGGGCATGGTCATGAAAGGCAGGGTTGTTTCGCTTCAGAAATTCGGTGCGTTTGTCGACCTGGACGGCATCCAGGGTCTTATTCCCATGTCGGAAATCGGCTGGGAACGGGTGGAGAATATCCACGATGTTCTGGTCGTCGGCCAGGAAGTCGAGGTCAGAATTATCCGCATTGACTGGGTGAAAGATCAAATCGGCCTGAGTCTGAAGCAATGCCTGCCCGATCCCTGGGATACGGTTGGCCAGACCTTTTTCGAGGGATCTGTTCATACGGGGCGGGTTGTTCGCCTGACGAAGTTCGGGGCGTTTGTCAGTCTGGCTCCCGGTATCGACGGCCTCATTCACATCTCTAAGCTGGGCAAGGGGAAAAGGATCAATCATCCCTCTGAGGTGATCGCCGTCGGTCAGACGCTGCAGGTGCAAGTGGAAGGTACGGACCGCGAACAGAAGCGAGTTTCTCTTTCCCCGGTCCGGTCGGGAAAAGAAGAAAACGCCGCTCCGGAGGAAGGAGCGGATTTCCGGCCTTACATCGAGAAACCGGCATCATCTTTGGGTTCACTGGGAGATTTGTTGAAGTTCAAGACGATGGGGGTGAAGAACAGAAAATAAAGGAGCGGTTTCCTTCGGTCTGACCGGGAATGGGATTTATTCACCTTCTGGCCTGTTCGTTTTCGGAACATGCTATTTTTGTACGGGGGCGCCATGAATTGTTTTGTATGTTCACTTAACGATGGGCGGATATGTGTCCGGAATATTCTGTCCGCATCAGGGATTGACAGAATGAGAAAGTGTTTTGACCATGGGCCGATCTGATACGCCTCACATGTCATTTCCTGATGGGATGCCTGGTTCCGAGGCGGTCCTGTCATCTATTCTTGATGCTGTTCCCGACGCGATTCTGGGCATTCGGGAAAGAGTCATTTCTTTTGCCAACCCCGCTGTCAAAGGTATATTCGGCCGGAAAATGGAGGAACTGGTCGGCCGGAGTACCCGAATCCTCTACCGGTCCGACGAGGAATATGAGGAGATCGGCCGGAAGGTTTATCCCATTCTCAAGGAACAAAGGACCTTTAGTACCCTATTCCCGTGCCGTCATGAGAGCGGGAAAGATATCATGTGCCATATCAGCGTTTCACGGGTCGGCGACGGCCTGCGTGACAGGATGATCGTCGCCGCCTACCGGGATGTAACGGAGCAGTGGGAGACCGGCAATCGTCTTAAGGAGACGAACGAAAACCTGGATCGGCAGGTGAGGGCATGTACAACGGAACTGCGGGCGGCACAGGCCAGGGTTGAAGCGGAGATCGAGAAAGGCCGTGC
>CAZIPU010000028.1:13487-17249 GCA_964541005.1 uncultured Syntrophales bacterium
AGGCCGTGCAAAACCTGCCTGGTGAAAGACGTTCTCATCAGCGGCATGCCCCAGGAACTGGACGATTTTTCATCTTACGGCCGCCGTTGGAGACTCCGTGCCTACCCGGTCTTCAGCGATAAAGAGAAACTCTCCGGGGTGGTGGAAATCGCCACTGACGTAACGCAGATGAGGCAGGCGGAAGAGGCCCTGAGAAACAGCGAGGAAAAATTCCGGGCCGTTTTTACCCAGGCGGTTAATCTCATGGGCTTGATCGATCTTGAGGGGCGTCAAGTGGAGGTAAACGGTGCATCGGCAGAGTTTGTGGGTAAGGTGCCGGCGGAGCTTATCGGCCGTCTCTTCTGGGAAAATCCCTGGTGGGACCACAGCGAGAAGGAAAGGCAGACGATCCGGGAGTCTCTCGAAAGAGGGTTGGCCGGGGAAATGTCCGCTTTTGAAACCACGTGCCGCAATCATGCCGGGGAAATCCACTATATCGATTATTCGTTAAAACCGATTCGGGACGCACAGGGCCACATCACGATGTTCCTTGCCGAAGGCCGAGACATTACAGATCGCAATGAGATGGAGGAGATTATCCGGGAATCCGAAAAGAATTACCGGACGATTTTCGAAGCTGTAAATGACGCTATCTTTATTCTCGATATCAAAACAGGGGAGATTCTGGACGTCAATCTGAAGGCGCTCGAAATATTCGGATATTGTTCAAAATCGGAAATGCTGGGGATGACCATGGATACCTTCAGCACCAACGAGCCGCCCTACACCGCTGAGAACGTTTTGAATTATATCCGCAAGGCGGCATCGGAAGGTCCCCAGATCTTCTCCTGGTCCGGGAAAACGAGGGACGGTCAAACCGTATGGATGGAGGTCAGCATGAAAAAAACCTCCTTAAAAAAACAGGCCTGTATTGTTGCCGTTGTCCGGGATGTTACGGAGCGCAAGGCTTCGGAGAAGGAGAAACGGAAACTGGAGGCTCACGCCCAGCAGGCCTTGAAGATGGACGCCATCGGGACCCTGGCCGGTGGAATTGCCCATGACTTTAACAATCTCCTGATGGGTATTCAGGGATACACGTCCCTGATGCTCATGAGCGCTAAGCCCGGACAACCCTGTTACGAGAGACTCAGGTCCATTGAACAGCAGGTTTTAACCGGTTCAGACCTGACGAAACAACTCCTGGGTTTTGCCAGAAGGGGACGTTACGAAGTGAAAACAACCGATTTGAATGAGCTGGTTTGCCGTACCGCCGATATGTTCGGACGGACAAAGAGAGATATCCGCATAAAGGAGAAATATGAGGAGGCCCTCTGGCCGGCTGATGTGGACCAGAGCCAGATCGAACAGGCCCTCCTGAATCTCTTTGTCAACGCCTGGCAGGCCATGCCCGGCGGAGGGACCCTCTACCTTGAAACCGGAAACGTGGTCCTCGACGACAGTTATATCAAGCCCTACGAGATCCGTGTCGGCCCCTATGTCAAACTGTCCGTGACGGATACGGGCGTCGGTATGGACGAACAGACCCGCCTGAGGATTTTCGAACCCTTTTTTACGACCAAGGAGATGAGCCGCGGTACCGGTCTGGGCCTGGCATCCACCTATGGGATCATCAAGGGTCACGGCGGCATGATCAATGTCTACAGTGAACGCGGCCACGGTACGACGTTCAACATCTACCTGCCGGCCTCCGACCGGCAGTTTCCCTCTGAAGCGGAAGCCCATACGGAGATTCAGGCAGGCTATGAAACGATCCTGCTGGTTGATGATGAAAATATCATTGTCGAGGTAACCCAGGAGATTCTCGAAGAACTGGGATATCAGGTGCTGATCGCCCACAACGGCGAGGAGGCTGTTGAAATTTACCAGGAGAATAAAGAAAAGATCGACCTGGTCATCCTGGATATGATCATGCCGGGTATCGGCGGCGGAGAGGTGTTTGACCGCCTGAAAGAGATGAATCCCGAGGTAAAGGTGATTCTATCCAGCGGTTACAGCATCAACGGCGAAGCCATGGACATTCTCGAAAGAGGTGTCCGCCTGTTCCTGCAAAAGCCTTTCACGGTTACGGAGCTCTCCGGTCGCGTCCGTGAAGTCCTGGATCAGAATAGTACATCTCATTAAAAGGGGTATGGGGTGGCAGGCTGCTCCGCCACCCCATGATTGAGGAGGGTAAGCCGTTCAGCAGGGGTCACATCGGAAAGGAGGGTGGCGATGCCACCTCTACTGCTGAATCAGCTCTTTCTCCAGCCTGATACCTGTCGGCTCAGGAATGGATTCTTTTTTCTCAGCCTTATCCGGATTGCGATGGGCGAGATATTTCCCGGTCACGACAACAGCCAGCATGCAGAACCCTTCGACGAAATAAATCAAGGCTGTGGACGGATGCAGCCACGCGACAATGGCGGAATCCGTCATGACCATTTCTCCGGTCACCCTGCCCAGAATTGCCGCACCCAGCACAATGATGATCGGATAACGGTCCATCAGCATCGACAATAACTGGGCGGTAAAGATGACGATAGGGATGCTGAGCACCAAGCCGAAGATCAGTAGAAAGAGACTTCCGCCGGCAGCCCCGGCAATTGCCAGAACGTTGTCCAAAGACATGGTTAAATCCGCGACCAGAATAATTTGAATGGCTTGTTTCAAAGTCGTTGCCTGTTTGACATTCTCGCCGGAGCCTGCCTCGGTAAACAGCTTGAGTGCTATCCAGAAAATCAGGATTCCGCCGACCAGTTTCAGAAAACTGATTTTCAGTAACAGCGCCACAAAGAAAGTGAGGATGACTCTCAGTACAACGGCAGCACCCGTTCCGAAAATCATTCCCTTAACACGATTGCTTTTATGCAGATTCCGGACGGCCATGGCGATCAGAACAGCATTATCTCCCGACAAAACCAGGTTGATAAAGATGATGTTCAGCATGGCCATCAAAAAAGCTAAATTAAATTGAACTTGAAAAAACGTTCCCCAATCAAAGTTCATATGAAACCTCCTGCTTGAAAAATAACCTAACGCTGACTTCTCTTATATGACAAAATGGTTTCAGGGGAATATGATGAAGCTATAATGCTACTATATGCCATAGGCTTATACTATGGCTGTGAGCTGCTGTTTCCAGAAAGATTTCTTGAATGACCCATCCGCGGGAAATGCTTTTTGATCGGATGGAATAAGAATATAAAGAATATATAAGTATTATCCTTACATTTATGGCAGGGAAAGCAGGTAGGAGCGGAGATTTATCTTTTTGTTCGTCAGGCCGAGTTTTTCACGAATATGGTTCCGGTGCAATTCCACCGCTCCGGAACAGACATTCATGATGGACGCAATCTCCTTGGTTGTCTTGCCGTCCTTAACCAGGGTTGCGACCTGGATTTCCTTGGGCGTAAAACGCCGGTACTTGGTGGACATTTTGACGAGAAACGGCGAAATAATGTCGTTCAAGTGGTTGTCTAAAATGGAGAGGTAGGCATTTTGGTCTGCGGTGAGATGGGTGTCCTGGAGTTTTTCCACATAGGGCATGACCATTTCCTTGACATTGGTCAAAACACGCTCCTCGAGGTCGTTCTTGTCTTCTTCACGTTTTTTCAGAAGAACGGTCAGGGCCGTATTGAGTTCTTCGAGATTTCTGGACTTGATCTCCAGTTCCTTTTCCCGCTTTTTGAGCACCTCCTCCATGCGCCGCCGTTCCTCGATTTCCTGCTCCAGTTCGGCATTTAAACGCGTGAGATCCGAGGTTCTTTCCCGGACGCGGTTTTC
>CAZIPU010000029.1:0-3957 GCA_964541005.1 uncultured Syntrophales bacterium
GACGAACAGGGCGTTTCCGATCACTTCCATCTTGTCTTCTCTGCTTAACTTCATGGGCCGATCCGCAATCTGAGCATTCTCTTTACTGTTTGCTGCGCGTCTTATACAGGATAAGATTTCAACGGTCAAGGTGTACAGGCCCTGCCCTTGAGGTTGAATGTCATCTTGAGAATCTTCCGCATCCGGTCGCTGAAGATCTTTTCGGAGAAAACGCGTCCGGCGGTGCGCTTCGATATTTCGGACAACGTGGGATAGAGGTGAACGGCTTCGGCGATTCGGGATAGTTTAACACCCCCCGTTACGGCCACGATCCATTCATGAATGAGTTCGCCCGCCTGGTGGCCGATGATCTGGCAGCCCAGCAAGTCCCCCTTGGGACTGACCAGGATCTTGATCCTGCCAAGTGTTTCCCCTTCCGCCTGCGCCCGGTCGTTATCCTCGAAAGACTCCGTGAACACGTCATATTTCAAACCGTCTTTCTGTGCCCGCTTTTCGTTGTATCCGATACTGGCCACTTCCGGGTCCGTGTAGGTGCACCAGCCGACCCGGCCATAGTCCACCTTGCGGGGGAGACGCAGGATGGCGTTGGTCAGGGCGATGCCCGCTTCATACCCCGCCACGTGAGTGAAGGGGAACTGTCCGTTTACATCGCCGCAGGCGTAGATATGGGAGATGTTTGTCTTGAGGCGCACGTTTGTCGGGATGCCCCGGGGTGAGAAGGTGACCCCGGCCTTTTCCAGGGACAGATCGCCGACATTCGGTTTCCGACCCGCCGAAAGGAACAGGGCGTCGCACTCGATCACCTGTGTCCGGCTGTCATCGGTTACGGATGCGACGGTCAGCCGAATCGTTGTGCCTTTCATCTCCACCCTGACCGCTTTGGTTTTTGTGAGGATTTTTGCCCCTTCCGCTTCAAAGCGGGCTTTCAGGATTTCTGCCATATCGGCGTCTTCCGGTCCCAGGATCTGATCCATGAATTCGACAAGGGTCACTTTCGCGCCGAGGCGTCCGAAAGCCTGGGCAATTTCAAGGCCGATGGGGCCTCCTCCGAGGACGATCAAGCGGGCGGGCAGGCTCCGCTGGGAAAAGACCGTTTCATTGGTCCAGAAAGGGACCGTTGCCAGACCCTCGACGGGAGGCACGACGGGGCCGGACCCGGTGGCGATGATCCAGCTTTTTGCGGAAAGCCTTTTGCCCTCCAGTTCCACGACGTGGTCGTCGCGGAAGACCGGTTTGCCGAACCGGACTTCCGCGCCAAGGCTGCAGAAACGTTCCGGGGAGTCGTGGTGCTGGATTTTTTCAATGACACCCTGGACGCGATCCATGACCGCTCCCAGGTCGACGGGAGGCATATCCAGGACTGGAAGGCCGAATTCCCGGAATCGCCGGGCCAGGTTCCAGGCCGCTGCCGTCCGGATGAGTGTTTTCGAGGGAACACAGCCAAAATGCAGGCAATCTCCACCCAGTCTCGAAGTTTTTTCAATCAGAATCGTCCGGGCGCCGAACCGGGCACTGCCCGCTGCCGCCGTCAGGCCCGCCGCGCCGCCGCCGATGATGCCGAGATCGTAGTCAAAGCTTGCCATAAAGCCTCCTTATGCACGAGGATGATTGTTTACGTTCCGGCCTCTGCTTCCCACCGGAGAAAACCTCAAAAAACCGGATATAAGAAACGGAACTCTCTTTTGTGTTGTCGGAATCGTTCATGATGCCGATCGTGCCGACGGACGGCGGGTCGCTGCCGAAAGCCCGCCGGTAATCTTCCAGGACATGGACCCGTTCCTCCTGCCACGTACCGGCATTTCTGCCGCCCCCCTGGAGAGCGATCATCTTCGTCTCGGAGCTATAGGGATTGGTCACGATGAGGCCCCTTTCTTCCGGCTTGTTGGCCCAGATGTAATTGAGGGCGCTGTGGGGCGGGTACTCCCCGTAGAGGCGCTTCGCAATGCCGTACTTAACGCGGTCCATCACTCCCGCTTTGGCCGGGTCATACTGAAAAAGGATATAGACCCGCAGGGGGTAATCGTCTCCTGATTTGGTGCGGACGTCTCCCTTGCGGTAAATGTTCATGACACGCCATTGCCAGCGAATATCCGGATATTCATAAACGGGGAACGTCTTTTTATAAACCAGGGCCGACGCGGAGGACCGGCTTTCCGCCTTCAGGCAGGAAATGCCTCCTTGCGTTTCGATTTGATAATTGGAGTGCTGTTTTATCTTCGGAAAAAAGACGGGCCGCCAGTTTTCAAGACCAATAAAATGCTCCTGAAACAGGATTTTCCCCTCTCCCCCGTACCCCACGGAGAAAAGGATGAAGAGAAATAGAACCAGAAACCACGAAATCTTTGCGAAATGATTCATGATGCCTTCCTGTTTTCTTTTTATGAAAAAACGGTGGACAAAACAAACCATCGGGAAAAGAAAGGTTGCCGCAGCGACCAAAACAAACATTCACCTTACGACTTGTCATCCCTGCTTCCGAGTCGAAATTCTTTGAATTCCCGATCCTATTGACGAGGGACGTTCAATTTTCATTTGCAGGAATCCCGGGGATGAGAAATAATTCCTTCCAAACTGTCCTGGAGTTAGGATCCATTGGTTTGGGTTCATGTTGATTTGATGGAAATCTACTCCTAAAATTTTGAAATGTCAAAATGGCGGATTTTGATTAAACGGACCCGAGGTTCAATTCATGAGCAGCTTTGAAACGGGAATGGTCAGACTGGTGGTCTTCGCCGGCGGCATTACCGTGTTTCTCCTGCTGGAGACGTGGCGTCCCTATCGAAAACCCACCGAATCGAAGGCCGGGCGCTGGCGGATCAACCTGTTCCTGGCGGGAATGAATTCCGCGGTCCTGTCCGTCTTATTCGGTTCCGCTATGGCGGCCACATTGGTATATGGTGGAAAACACCAGTTAGGGTTCCTTTACACCGTCCCGTTGCCATTCTGGGCGAAAATCGCGATCGGTGTCGTCATTTTGGATTGTTTATTGTACCTGTGGCATGTGCTGAATCACCGTGTTCCCTTTTTCTGGCGTTTTCACCGGGTCCATCACTGTGATCTGAACATGGATGTCTCCACGGCGACGCGTTTCCATGTGGGGGAACTCGGTATGTCCGCCGTCATCAGGATGGGGATTATCCTTTTCGCCGGCGTGGGTTGGGTTGAACTTCTGATTTTTGACAGCCTGGTGTTACTGTGCACTCAGTTCCATCACAGTTCGCTCAAAGTCCCCGCCGGTTTCGAGAGCATTTTCCGGATTCTTTTCGTACCGCCCTCCATGCACCGGATTCACCATTCCGTGATTATCAGAGAACGGAATACCAATTACGGGGCCATCTTTTCCATATGGGACCGGTTGTTCGGCACCCTTTTAACGGGGGTGAACCAGGCCGGAATCCGGATCGGGGTGGGAGCTTATCTCCGGCAGGCGGAGTTGACTTTTCCCCGCCTGCTGATCATGCCTTTCACCCGGGCTGTGAAATAGGAATGTTTCCCTCACCCGGACGAGAAATCCTCAATGATGCGGGTGGGGAGGGCCTTTTGTTATTTCCGATAAGGGTTATGCCCCCTCTTTCTTATTTCTTGGGAAACAATCTCAAATACTGACCGTATCCCTCCACTTCAAGGTTTTCCCTGGGAATGAAACGCAGGGCCGCCGAATTCAGACAGTATCGGAGCCCGGTCGGCGGAGGGCCGTCGGGGAAGACGTGTCCCAGATGCGAATCCCCTTGCCGGCTTCTGACTTCGGTTCGTTCCATGAAGAGGGTGTTATCCTCTTTTTCAACGATGTTGGCGGGTTCCAGGGGCCTGGTGAAACTCGGCCAGCCGGTTCCTGAGTCGTATTTATCGATGGAACTGAACAGGGGCTCACCTGAAACGGCATCGACATAGATGCCCTCCCGCTTGTTGTCCCAGTATTCATTCCGGAAAGCGGGTTCCGTGCCGTCTTTCTGTGTC
>CAZIPU010000029.1:4057-16905 GCA_964541005.1 uncultured Syntrophales bacterium
CTTGTTGTCCCAGTATTCATTCCGGAAAGCGGGTTCCGTGCCGTCTTTCTGTGTCACCTGGTATTGCAGGGGCGTCAATCTTGCTTTCAAGGTTTTGTCGTCCGGCTTTTTCCAGCTTTGGGGCGATGTCGGCACGTTTGTCTCCGCTTGTGCGCCCCAGGTTTTTTCCAGGAACCGGTCACGACCGGAGCCGTGCCGGTAGAATTTATAACGCAGGGAATTTTCCCGGTAATAATCCTGGTGATATTCCTCTGCCTTGTAGAACCGGCCGAGCTTCAGAATCTCCGTGGCAATCGGCCTGGAAAAGCGCCCCGATTGGGCCAGCGCCTCCCTGGATTGCTCCGCGATCCGCTTTTCTTCGTCGGTCTGATAAAAGATGACGCTGCGATAATGGGGTCCCCGGTCGGCGAACTGGCCGCCCGGATCGGTGGGATCGATATGCCGCCAGAAGACATCGAGAAGTTGCCCGTAGGTGATCACCCGGGAATCGTAATAGACCTGGACGGCCTCAATATGTCCCGAGAGGTGGTAATCCCGGTAAGTCGGATTTGCCCCGGTTCCCCCGGTGTAACCGGAAACCGCCTTCGTTACGCCGGGCGTCTTCTCAAAATCCGCTTCGACACACCAGAAACAACCGCCGGCAAAGGTGGCGATACGGATATTTGCGTTTGCGTCTTCCATGTTTCCTGCCTCCCTTTCCTCCCTCTGCGCACATCCGATGTTTCCGCAAAGGATCAAAGACAGCAATAACATGAAACACAACCATAACCCTTTTTTCATGCCATACCATCCTTTTAACTGTATTTTGAATACGGAAACTATTTTATGGACGAACCGGGAATTGTCAATCGTCAGAGTCTCTTTACAATGGGGAAATTGCGTTCTGAACGTGCCCGGTTCCCTGCCACCGGCATGCCGCGATGACCTTTGTTGACAAGGTAACGCGCATGGTCTGAAACGGGATTGGCCACAAAAAACAGGAACCTTCTTCGCCAGGCCGATGCGAATAATGCAACTATATTGAATTACTAATTATTTTAAATGAGCAAACAAAGCAAAAAATTTTTTAAATCCCATTGACACGCCGGGTATCCTTCCCTATACTACGCCCCCGCGTAGGGAGATGATCCGCAAAATAACAGGACAAACGGACCCATATTCATGGACTGGTTCATTTTCATCGTTGATTTTCTGCTCCATCTCGACCGGCATCTGAGTCCTATCATCGAGTATTTCGGCATCTGGACATATCTGCTCCTTTTCCTGATCATTTTCTGTGAAACGGGGCTGGTGATCACGCCTGTTCTGCCCGGGGATTCTCTTCTGTTCGGTGTCGGCGCTTTCGCCGCCGCGGGGGCCCTCAATGTCGAGCTGCTGGTGATCATCCTGTGCCTGGCCGCCATTGCGGGAGATACGGTGAACTACACGATCGGCCACTACGTGGGGCCGAAGGTTTTTCATGAAGAAAAGGGGCGCTTTTTCCGCAGGGAATACCTGGACAGAACGCACCGCTTTTACGAAAAATACGGGGGAAAGACGATCATCCTGGCCCGGTTCGTTCCGATCGTGAGAACCTTCGCACCGTTCGTCGCGGGAATCGGCAGCATGACCTACGCGCGGTTTATCGTCTATAACGTCACGGGCGGCATTGCCTGGGTCCTCTTTTTTGTCCTGGGCGGCTATTATTTCGGCAACCTGCCGGTTGTAAAGAGGAATTTTTCTCTGGTGATTCTGATTATTATCATTCTTTCGATCATGCCGGGGGTGATTGAATACCTGCGGCACCGAAAAGAGCAGAATGCATGATATGTTTGAGTGGAAGGGCTGAAGAATGATCAGGAAAGTGATGATAGGGTTATTGATGATGGTCGTTTTCTTTCTCCCAGTTGCGGCGGCGGCTGAGGGACGGAATATTATCAAATTCGGCGACAATATCGATATCGAAGAGGGAATGAAAGTAAACCACGTGATCGCCGTCGGCGGTCAGGTGACCATCTACGGGGTTGCCGAGGGAAATGTCGTTTCCGTAGGCGACTCGGTCGTTCTGGCCTCTTCGGCGATCGTCGGCGGTAATGTCATTTCCATCGGAGGGGTGATTGCCCGGGGCACCGGATCGGAGGTCTACGGGTCCCTGACGGAAGTCAATTCATCGAATTTTTCCGAGATCCTGACGACGGTTCTCAACAGCAAATGGGACGGCTGGTCATGGCTTTTCGCCATTGTGTCCATCATTCTTTATCTCGGAATGCTGGTCCTGGCGATCCTGGTGGTTCTCTTCATCCCGAAGCCGATCCGGGTTATTTCGGATTCCGTTGCCAGAAATCCCTACAAGACGGGTTTGTGGGGACTCCTCGGCCTGATTCTGGTCGTTCCCCTTGCGCTTCTGCTGACCATTTCCGTGATCGGCGTTGTTCTCGTCCCTCTGGAAATCAGCATTGCCGTGGCCGGCGCCCTGATCGGGTTTATCGCCGTGTCCCGCCTGATCGGCCATCGTATTTTCGTCGTTCTGAAAAAACCGGAACAGACGTATATGCGGGAGACGATCTGGGGACTGACCTTCCTGTGGTTCGTGGGCTGGGTACCCTACCTGGGTTGGATGCTGAAGGTATTTGTGATTCTCCTTGGATTGGGGGGGGCACTCCTGACACGCTTCGGCACACATGAAAAAGAGATCATACCGTAAAGGCGGAATCATCGAAGGAGCGACTATGGGAAAACTTTTCGGTACGGATGGGGTACGGGGGCGGGTTAATGAAACACCGATGACAGCCGAAATGGCTCTCCGGATTGGGAGGGCTGCGGCATGCCTGTTCCGCCGGTCCGGGCATACGGGACACATCATCGTCGGCAAAGATACCCGGCTTTCGGGGGATATGGTTGAAAGCGCCCTGGTGGCGGGGATCTGTTCCATGGGCGTCCAGGTCACGCTGGCCGGGGTGATACCGACCCCGGCGATTTCCTTCCTGGCCGCTAACTCCCGGGCCGATGCGGGGATCATGATTTCCGCATCCCACAACCCCTACTATGATAACGGCATCAAGATATTCGCCGATGATGGGCGCAAGCTTCCCGATGAAAAGGAAGAGGCTATCGAGAAGATGGTGTTCCAGGACGATTTCCAGGCATACCTGCCGCCGTCCGATGCCTTGGGCAGGGCGACGCGAATGGACGATGCCCGGGGAAGATACATTGCCTTTCTGAAGCGGACCTTTCCCCAGGGCCAGACCCTGGAGGGGATGAAGATCGTTCTGGATTGCGCCAACGGCGCAACATACCGGGTCGGTCCCGATACGTTCATCGAACTGGAAGGGGAAATAAAGACCCTGTTCCATGAACCGGATGGAAAGAACATCAACCTGGAATGCGGATCCCAGCATCCGGAACACCTGGCGGAAGAGGTGCTCCGGCAGAAGGCCGATTGTGGATTTGCCTTCGACGGCGACGGGGACCGGATGATTGCCGTGGATGAAACGGGACGGGTCCTGACGGGGGACCAGATCCTGGCCATTTGTGCCGGGGTCATGAAAGAGGAGGGAACCCTGACGAACAACCTCGTTGTCCGGACCGTCATGAGCAATATCGGATTGACCCTGGCCCTGCGGCAAATGGGGATCGATTATGCCATCACCGATGTCGGGGACCGCTACGTCCTGGAGGAAATGACGGCACGGGGCGCTTCCCTGGGTGGTGAGGATTCGGGGCACCTGATCTTTCTCCAGCACCACACCACGGGCGACGGGATCCTGTCGGCGCTTCAGGTCCTGGGGGCCATGAAAAAAAAGCGGAAACGCCTTTCGGAGATGGCCGCCGTCATGACGGTCTATCCCCAGGTGCTCATGAACGTGGAGACGAAGAGCAGGCCCGACCTGTCGGCCATTCCGGCAATCAGCGGGGTCATTGCCGAGGTGGAGAAGGTCCTGGGTGATCGGGGGCGGGTTCTGGTCCGTTATTCGGGGACCCAGAATCTCTGCCGGGTCATGGTCGAAGGGCCGACACGGGAGGAAACGGAAAAATACTGCAAAAAAATTACGGACGTGGTCCGGGCCGAACTAGGCTGATAGGATTGGAAGATGGCTGAAAGGATTGAAATCGGTTTCAAAGAGGAAGTGCGGGATGCCCTGGGAGAAAAAATCAAAAGGCGCATTCGGGAGCATCTTTTTATGGACGTGCAGCAGGTACGCACCGTTGAGGTATATACCCTCGACGGGACTCTGTCGCCGGAAGATCTGGAAAAGGCGGCCGCCGGTCCCCTGTCCGATCCGGTGATTCAGCGCTACACGATTAACCGGGGATGCGTGGCGGGTTTTGACTGGATGATCGAAGTCGGTTACCGTCCCGGCGTGACGGACAACGTCGGAAAGACCGCCCGGGAGGCCCTGGCCCTGCTTTTTGGAAAAAAACCGGCCGATTTTCCCCCTGTTCACACATCGCGACAGTATGCCATCCAGGGGAACCTCCGGAGGGAAGAGGCGGAAAAGATCGCCACGGATCTCCTGGCCAACGAGCTCATCGAACGCTTCGTCGTCATCGACGGCAAGGACTGGAAGCCTGGACAGGATGTTCCCGCCTATGTCCCCAGGGTCGAGGGGGTGGACAAACCCCAGACAACCCGGATCGACCTGGACGTCGAAGATGAACGCCTGGTGGCCATCAGTGCCGAGGGTGTGCTGGCGCTCAACCTGGAGGAAATGAAGACCATCCGGGACTACGTCAAAAACGAAGCGGTTTTGCAGGCACGGCAGAAATGGGGACTTGATGAACGGATCACGGACGCCGAACTCGAATGCCTTGCCCAGACCTGGTCCGAGCACTGCAAACATAAGATCTTCAACAGCCTGATCGACTACGAGGATGACCGGGGAAACCGGCTGATCGTCGATTCCCTGTTCGATCAGTTCATCCGCAGATCGACGCAGGAAATCCGGAAGCGAATGGGCGATAAGGACTGGTGTCTGTCCGTTTTTGTCGACAACGCCGGCATCATCCGCTTCAACGATGACTACAACATGGTCTTCAAGGTCGAAACCCACAATTCCCCATCGGCCCTCGATCCCTACGGCGGCGCCCTGACGGGGATTGTCGGCGTCAACCGGGATCCTTTCGGGACGGGCCTGGGTTCGAAGCTGATCTTCAACACGGACGTTTTTTGCTTCGCGCCTCCGGACTTCGATAAGCCGCTGCCCAGGCGGATTCTTCATCCCCGGCGGATTTACGAGGGCGTGCGGGAAGGGGTGGAACACGGGGGAAACAAGAGCGGCATTCCGACGGTCAACGGGTGCATCGTCTTCGACGAGCGCTACCTGGGGAAGCCCCTGGTGTACTGCGGGACGGGAGGTTTCATGCCTGCCCGCATCGGTAACCGGGAAACCCACAAAAGGGAGATACTTCCCGGCGACCTGATCGTTATGACGGGAGGACGGGTTGGAAAGGACGGGATCCACGGGGCGACTTTTTCATCGGAAGAGCTCCACGAAGGGTCTCCGGTAACGGCCGTTCAGATCGGCGATCCCATCACGCAGAAAAAGATGACGGATTTTCTCCTGGTTGCGAGAGACCGGGCGCTTTACCGTTGTATCACCGACAACGGCGCCGGGGGCCTGTCATCGTCCGTGGGCGAAACGGCCCGCCTGTCCGGGGGGTGCGAGATGGACCTGAAAAAAGTGCCCCTGAAATACGCCGGCCTCAATCCCTGGGAGATCCTCATTTCCGAATCCCAGGAGCGGATGACCATCGCCGTCGATCCGGAAAAGATCGACGCGTTCCTCGCCCTGGCGGTGAAAATGGATTGCGAGGCCACCGTGGTCGGCCGCTATACGGATTCGGGCTGGTTCCACATCCGCTATGGAGAGGAAACCATTGTCTACGTGGATATGGAATTTCTCCATGATGGTCTGCCCCGGCTGGAACTGAAGGCAAAATGGATTCCCCCCGTTTATGAGGAACCGGCATTTGCCGAACCCGAAGACCTGGGTGATGCCCTGAAAAAGATGCTTGGCCGTCTCAATATCTGCAGCAAGGAATCTGTCATCCGCCAGTACGATCATGAAGTCCAGGGCGGGAGTGTCATCAAGCCCCTCGTCGGTGAAGCAAACGACGGTCCCGGCGACGCTTCCGTGGTCCGGCCGCTTTTGGACAGCTTCGAAGGCATCGTCGTGGCAAACGGTATTTGCCCCCGTTACGGGGACATCGACACCTATCATATGGTGGCCTGTGCCATCGACGAGGCGGTCAGAAACACGATCGCCGTCGGAGGGAGCCTCGACGAACTGGCGGGCTTGGACAATTTCTGCTGGTGCGATCCCGTGACGTCGGAAAAGAACCCCGACGGGGCCTACAAGCTTGCCCAGCTGGTTCGGGCCAACCAGGCCCTTTACGATGTGACGACAACCTACGGCGTTCCCTGCATCTCCGGCAAGGACAGCATGAAAAACGACTACCAGATCGGGGATACGAAGATTTCCATTCCGCCGACGCTTTTGTTTTCAACCATCGGGAAGATCGAAGACGTCCGGATGGCAGTGACTATGGACGCCAAGCGTCCCGGCGACTTTGTCTATGTCCTCGGGGAAACGCGGAAGGAACTGGGCGGCTCCGAATGGTACGCCCTGCAGGGTTTTGTAGGCAACGATGTGCCGAAGGTGGACCCGATAAAAGCCAAGGCGCTCTACAAAGCCCTCTCCGGGGCGATGGCGGCGGGCCTGGCGGCTTCCTGCCACGACTGCTCCGACGGCGGTCTGGGTGTCGCCTTGGCCGAGACGGCTTTTGCCGGCGGCCTCGGTTTGAAGATCGATCTCGATTCTGTGCCTGCCGCGGACGCAATGAGAGCGGATGAGATTCTCTTTTCCGAATCCCAGAGCCGGTTCGTCGTGACGGTGTCGCCGGATAAGGCGGTAGCCTTCGAAAAAGCGATGGCGGGAAACGTTTGCAGAAAAATCGGCGCGGTGACGGCCGACGGCTTCTTTGTCGTTGAGCAGAATGGGCAACAGTTGATCAAAGAGGATTGGGCGGTCTTGAAGCAGGTCTGGCAGACCCCGCTGGATTTTTAGGAAAGCCGGACGCAGCCGTAAAAAGTCGAGATATTCTGTAAAGGCCTAATATCATAGGTTCCCTCCCCCTTGACGGGGGAGGGCTAGGGTGGGGGTGTTAAGTGAAAAATTCTTAACGCAATTCCCCCTCCCCTCAATCCCCTCCCGCCAGGGGAGGGGAGGCATAGATTGAAGAGAACATCGTTTATATTTGGGGACTTAGAAAATGAGCAAGGTTGTCCGATCGATCGTGATCACGGGAAATGGAACGAACTGTGAAATGGAAATGGCCCACGCCTGCCGGATGGCGGGTTCGGATGTCGTGGATATCGTCCACATCAGCGAACTCCTCTGCGGCGAAAAGCGCCTCGACGATTACCATTTTCTCAATCTTCCCGGCGGGTTTCTCGACGGCGACGACCTGGGTGCCGCCAAGGCGGGAGCCAACCGGATTCTGCACGCCTCCGTCCGGAAGGATTCGGAAAAACTGAGAGAGCAGTTCGACCGGTTCATCCGGGACGGGAAACTCGTTCTGGGTGTCTGTAACGGCTTCCAGCTCATGGTCAAGCTCGGCATCCTGCCGAACTTCGGCGATAAACCCTTTGTCCAGTCCGTGACGCTTACCCACAACGATTCGGGCCGTTTCGAGGACCGCTGGAGTTGGCTCAAGGTCAATGCCGCGTCTCCCTGTGTTTTTACGAAAAACCTGAGTGGTCTGTACTATCCCGTCCGCCACGGTGAGGGGAAACTCGTCGTCGACGATGAGGAAACTTTGGAGCGCCTCCGCCGCGAAAACCTGATCGCGCTCCAGTACAGTGACGACCAGTACAAGGACCCCGTCATGACGTATCCGGGCAATCCGAACGGTTCCGTCGACGCCATCGCGGGCCTCTGCGATCCGACAGGGCGCCTGTTCGGCCTGATGCCGCACCCGGAGGCCTTCCTACACCGGACCAACCATCCCCGGTGGACCCGGGAGGAACTCCCCGAAGAAGGGCAGGGGGTGGCGCTTTTCCGCAACGCCGTCGACTTTATTCGGAGCGGGGCGTTTTAAGTGCAATTGACTGTGAGAATGTAAAAAAAAGAACCCTCCCCCTTGACGGGGGAGGGTCAGGGTGGGGGTGATAAGTGACCACGGAAGATAGAAAATCCCCCTCCCCTTCATCCCCTCCCGCCAGGGGAGGGGAAGTAAAAAGAGAATCTTTCTCTGGGGTAGAAGACCCTGACTTTCAAATGCCAAAAGTGACGAGCCCATGGCAAAACTGACCCTGAAAGAATGGCTGGACCGGCTGGAAAATAACCGGCGCTTCATGGGAAATGTCCGGTCCTGGAAGGATTTTGCCGCCTCCGACGGCCGTTTCTCGCCGTTCCCCGATTGGGTTCATCCCGACATCCGCCGCTGCTTCGAAAGGCGGGGCATCCGGGAACTCTACAGCCACCAGGCCCAAGCCCTTTCGGAAGTCCGGCGAGGCCGCGACGTCTGCCTCGTGACGCCGACGGCCAGCGGCAAGACCCTCTGCTATAACATTCCCGTTCTCAACGCGATCCTCGACCATCCCGAGACGCGGGCCCTCTACATGTTTCCCACGAAGGCCCTCGCCCAGGACCAGATGCAGGAGATCCACGGTCTCATCGGTGACCTGAAGGCCGACATCCGGACCTTTACCTACGACGGCGACACCCCCGACGATGCCCGGCAGGCCATCCGCAAACAGGGACACGTCGTGGTGACGAACCCGGACATGCTCCACACGGGGATTTTGCCCCACCACACGAAGTGGCAGAAACTCTTCACCAATCTCCGGTACGTTGTCCTGGACGAACTCCACGTCTACCGGGGCGTCTTCGGCTCCCACGTGACGAACGTCATTCGGCGGCTTCGCCGGATCTGCCGCTTCTACGGCCGGGACCCCATTTTCATCTGCTGCTCCGCGACGATCGCCAACCCCAGGGAACATGCCGAGCGGCTCCTGGAAAAACCGGTCACGCTCATCGACGAAAGCGGCGCCCCCCGGGCGAAGCGGACCTTCGTCCTGTACAATCCCCCCATCGTCAACCGGGAACTGGGCATCCGCCAGTCCGCCATGACGCCCGCCCGCCAGGTGGCGGGGGAACTGATCATGAACGGCATCCAGACGATCATCTTCGCCACGAGCCGCCTGAACGTCGAGGTTCTTACCAAGTATCTGAAGGACCGCTTCGATAAGGGCGAGCCTGTCAAGAAGCCGGTCGTCTCCGGTTATCGCGGCGGCTATCTCCCCCAGCTCCGGCGAAACATCGAAGAGGGACTCCGCCAGGGCGAACTGAAAGGTGTCGTCACGACCAATGCCCTGGAGCTGGGCATCGACATCGGGGACCTCGAAGCCTGCATCATGGTCGGCTATCCGGGCTCCATCGCCAGCACCTGGCAGCAGGCGGGCCGGGCGGGCCGCAAGCGCGGCGAGAGCCTGGCGCTTTTGATCGCCCGCAGCTCCCCCATGGACCAGTTCATCGCCGAGCATCCCGATTATTTCTTCGGCCAGTCGCCGGAACACTGCCGGGTCAACCCCGACAACCTCCTGATTCTCCTGCACCATCTGAAAAGCGCCGCCTTCGAACTCCCCTTCGAGCAGGGTGAGCGTTTCGGCGGGGAGAACCTGGAGGAACTCCTCGATTACCTGGAGGAAAAAGGGGTCCTGCACCGGGTGGAGGACCGCTGGCACTGGTCGGCCGAAAGCTACCCCGCCGACGAGATCAGCCTCCGGAGCATCAACCCGGAAAACGTCGTCGTCATCGACGAGACGGAGAAGGGGAACACCCGGGTCATCGCCGAGGTGGACTGGGACAGCGCCTTCACGACCGTCCACGAGGGGGCGATCTACATGGTCGAGTCCCGCCAGTACCACGTGGACCGGCTGGACCTGGACCGGCAGAAGGCCTACGTTCACCAGGTGGACACCGATTACTACACCGACGCCATGACCTACACCCATGTCCGGGTGATCGACCGCTTCGCCGAGAAGATGCGAAACGGCATCAAGGTCGAGCACGGCGAGGTCCAGGTGGTGCGCAAGGTCGTGGGCTACAAGAAGATCAAGTTCTACACGTCGGAAAACCTGGGCTACGGCGACGTCAACCTGCCCGAGAAGGACATGCACACGACAAGCTACTGGTTCACCCTGAACCGGGACGTGATCGGGGCGCTTCCCTACAACCGGGCGGAGATTATCGACGGCCTCTCGGGTTTGGCCTACACCCTCCACAACCTGGGGGCCATGTTCCTCATGTCGGAGACCCGGGACCTTGACCGCTCAATCGGCGACGAAAAGGGCGACTGGGTCCTTCCCCGGGCGGAGGCGTTTCGGCCGGGCAACGCCGCAAGCCGGGAGAAGGAAAATGCCGACGTTTTAGCCCTGGAGATCTTCGAGCCGACGATCTTTCTCTTCGACGCCTACCCCGGCGGGATCGGTTTTTCGGAACTGCTCTACGACAGCCACGACGGCCTCCTGAAAGCGGCGGCAGACCTGATCCGGGCCTGCCCCTGCAAGCACGGCTGCCCCAGTTGCGTGGGGCCCACCCTGGAAGTCGGACCGACGGCCAAGGAAGTCGCCCTCACAATCCTAGGGCTGCTTCGGGGCACGAGGTCTTAACTCATTGGATCTATTATCCTTATTATTCTGTTGACATCTCTCCTCATTTTGTTGTCATCTCAACCAGCCGTGTTGACGCAAAGGCCGACTTCATTGTCATCTAAGCTGAATTAATATGTCATCCTGAGCGAAGCGAAGGATCTCATGAAACAGGAGAATTATTGTCGTCATTTCGACCGCAGGGAGAAATCTTTAATCTGTCATCCCGGGCTTGATCCGGGATCCATTTGCAGGAAGTTACTTTGCCTGGATATCGGATCGATTCCGGTATGGCATTTTTTTATGTTTGCTTGCGTCAGTAAAAGCCATTAAGCTGACAAAGCGCTCACAAACTGGGGTTTCCCCTCCCCTGGCGGGAGGGGATGAAGGGGAGGGGAATAATAACTTCCGTAACAGGTGCTTGACACCCCCACCCTGACCCTCCCCCGTCAAGGGGGAGGGAACCATAAGAGATTGCCGATATTTTTAACCCGCTGTAATCGTTTACAGACAAACTATATTGATTCATAAAAGGATCGAACCATGGCCCTCAAAGATCGCCTCCAGCGCCTGACGGGTGAAAAGCCGGAAGCGACGCAAGACCAACGAGAAAAAACCCTGAACGACCTCCGGCAGCGCATCGAAGCCGTGACGACCGGCCGTGAAAGAAGGCTCCAGGCCGGTTCGACGCCTGACCATAAGAAGGCGCGCCTCCTCGAAGAACTCCTCCCCGGCGAGGAACGGGAAAACGAACACGGCCGGTTCTACTCGGTCGAAGCCGCCCTGAAACCCTCCCACTGGCACGGGAACCAGTGCGTTGCCGATTTCCTCTCCGTCGATATGGACGCCCTGTCGGTCCTGGCAGGTAACGCCGACCTGGCCGCCATGAACGTCCGGGACGGCCTCTACCTCGATACCGAAACGACGGGCCTCTCCGGCGGCACGGGAACCGTCGCCTTTCTCATCGGCCTCGGGTGGTTCGAGGGCTCGACCTTCGTCACCCGCCAGCTTTTCGTTCGGGACTATCCGGAGGAACGGGCCTGTCTCGCGTATCTGCGCGAACTGGCAAAGGAAAAAGCATTTCTCGTGACGTTCAACGGCAAGGCCTTCGACATCAATCTCCTTTCGACCCGGTTCATCATGAACCGCCTCCCCGACCCCCTGGCGTCGCTGCCACACCTCGATCTGCTTCATCCCACGCGGCGCCTTTTGGGCCACCGGCTGGAGAACAGCCGCCTGGGGACGGTGGAGCAGCATGTGCTGGGTCTCGAACGGGGGGATGACATCCCCGGCTGGGAAATTCCGGAGCGTTATTTCCGGTGGCTCCGGCACCGCCACCCTCGGTTCATGGTGGATGTGTTCCGCCACAATCACCTGGATGTGGTTTCGTTGTCGGCCCTGGCGCGCCACCTGTCGGAAATCATGACCGGCGAGGCCGAGAAGTCTGGAGAGAGGGAAGGGGACCACCTGGCGGCGGCGCGGCTCCTCATCGACCGGACCCGCCACCAGCAGGGGCGAAGCCGTCTCCACGAATTATGCGCGTCCTGCCATCCGCAGGTCTCCCGGGAGGCCCGGCGGCAGTTGTCCCTCCACCTGAAACGCGACAAGGACTGGAAAGCAGCCGTGGCCCTCTGGGAAGAAATGCTCGCTGCCGATCCCGCCGACTGTTTCGCCTGCGAGGAACTGGCCAAGTGGTACGAACACCGGGACAAGAGCCCGGACAAGGCCCTCTGCCTGGTCTGTTCAACTCTGGAATTGATTTCCCGCCGCCATTCCGACGAACAGGAACGCCTCACCCATCGCCGCACCCGCCTGGAAAAGAAGTGCGGAAAACCCTAAGAAATTCAGTTCACACAGGGCGTTATCTGAAAATAATTAATTGATATAATTGAATAAAAACTATAAAATAGCCGAAATTTCAAGAAAAGGAACGGTACATGAATAGAGTCTTTACAGCAATAGTTCATAAGGAGGGCGATCTGTACGTTGCCGAATGTCCGGAAGTGGGCACAGCCAGTCAGGGAAAATCAATCGAAGAATCGATTGATAATCTGAAGGAAGCGACCGAATTATATCTTGAAGAATTTCCCCAGCAGGAAACACCACATCCCTTGCTCACAACCTTTGAGGTGGCGGTGAATGCCTGAACTGTCACATATATCCGGCAATGAAGCGATCAATCTGTTTGAAAGAATGGGCTTCAAAGTTGTCCGGC
>CAZIPU010000030.1:0-7337 GCA_964541005.1 uncultured Syntrophales bacterium
CATAATGCCGGATTCCCAGCTTGTCGCAGACCCACCGCGCATCCTGGACGGCCTCAGGACCGCAGCACCGGGGATGCTCTCCTTCCGCGCCCCGGACTCCCAGGCACATGGTCACGCCGGCAATCTCGTAACCCGCTTCCTGCAATAAAAGAGCCGCCACGGATGAATCGACCCCGCCGCTCATGGCCACCAGCACTTTTTTCGTCATGATCTCAATCCTGATAACGGTTGTTTATTTTCCGCAACCCCTTCATTGCCAAGTTTATCTTGATTCATCCGGACCAGATCCAAAAGACTGATCGAACCGAGGACCTCCGAAATCCTGCCGCCCAGAAGACACCAGATTTCACGGGTAACACAGGTCGGAACCCGGGGACACCGCGAGGGGTCACGCACGCAATCGACGAGGCAGGTCTCTCCTTCCAGGATATCCAGTATATCCTTCAGATTGACCTGCGCCGGATCGCGGGCCAGTTGATAGCCGCCGTAGGCGCCGCGCGTTGAATTCACCAGGCCCGCTGTTCGGAGGGGGATAATGATCAGGCTGAGATACTTTTCCGATATCTCCTCTCCCCTGGCAATATCCTTGAGATAAACAGGCCCTTTACCGTAATTGACCGCCAGGGCCAGCATCAACCGGACACCGTAACGGGCTCTTGTCGACAGTTTCATGGATGAACGCACCTATTAACTAGTATTACTATTTATTTAGTAGTAAATAAACACTTCCACCGCCCGATGTCAAGAATTTTTTATCGCCCAACCCGTCTTGACATTTTTTTTACGGTGCATATTTTATCGCCCGGATCGGAGAGTTTCCGCTCTGAATCCGTTCAGAATCAATAAAATCAATCATTATCAATCACTTTTAGGAGGTAGGCTGCATGAAGGTAAAACCACTACAGGACAGGATTCTGGTTTTGCGGGAAGAAGGGGAACAGGTCACCGCCGGCGGAATCATTATTCCCGATACGGCGAAAGAAAAACCCCTGGAGGGGAGGGTCGTTTCCGCCGGACCCGGCAAGACCGACAAGGACGGCAAACGGATTCCCATCGAGTTAAAAGCGGGCGACCGGATTCTGTTCAGCCGTTATGCGGGAACGGAAATCAAGATTAACGGCGTCGAGCACCTGATGATGCGGGAAGACGATATCCTGGCGATTATCGAAGCCTGATAAGGAGGTTACACATGGCAGCAAAAGAAATTAAGTACGATATGGTCGCCCGGGAAAAGATTCTGAAGGGCGTGGACACGCTTGCAAACGCCGTGAAGGTCACACTGGGCCCCAGGGGAAGAAACGTCGTTCTGGACAAGTCCTGGGGAGGGCCCCTCATCACAAAGGACGGCGTCACGGTAGCCAAGGAAATCGAACTGGAAGACCGGTTTGAAAACATGGGCGCCCAGATGGTCAAGGAAGTGGCGTCGAAGACCTCCGATACGGCCGGCGACGGCACGACGACCGCCACGATCCTCGCCCAGGCGATTTACCGTGAAGGATCGAAGCTGGTCGCCGCCGGAATGAACCCCATGTCCCTGAAAAGAGGCATCGACAAGGCCGTCCAGGTGGTTTCCGGTGAGTTGAAGAAAATTTCCAAGACCATCAAGGATAAGAAGGAAATTGCCCAGGTCGGCACCATCTCCGCCAATAACGACACCACCATCGGGGAAATCATCTCCGAAGCCATGGACAAGGTAGGCAAGGAAGGGGTCATCACCGTCGAGGAAGCCAAGGGTATGGAAACGACGCTGGATATTGTCGAAGGAATGCAGTTCGACCGGGGCTATGTTTCTCCGTACTTCGTCACGGATCCCGAAAAAATGGAAATCCACCTGGAAGATCCCTACATCCTCCTTCACGAAAAGAAAATCAGCATGATGAAAGATATGGTTCCGCTTTTGGAACAGATCGCCAGGATGGGTAAACCCCTGCTCATCATTGCTGAAGACATCGAAGGAGAGGCCCTGGCAACCCTGGTCGTCAACAGGATCCGGGGCACCCTCAAGTGCGCCGCCGTCAAGGCCCCCGGGTTCGGCGACCGCCGCAAAGCCATGCTGGAAGATATCGCCGTGTTGACCGGAGGCAAGGTCATTTCGGAAGATATCGGCCTGAAACTGGAAAATGTCGGCCTCGCAGATCTCGGCCGCTGCAAGCAGGTCACGATCGACAAGGACAACACGACGATCGTCGACGGCGCAGGCTCCCGGGCCGATATCGAAGGCCGGGTCAAACAGATCCGCGCCCAGATCGAAGAAACCACCTCCGACTATGACCGGGAAAAGCTTCAGGAGCGACTGGCGAAACTGGTCGGCGGCGTGGCGGTTATCAAGGTTGGTGCCGCCACGGAACTGGAAATGAAGGAGAAAAAGGCCCGCGTCGAGGATGCCCTCCACGCAACACGGGCCGCCGTCGAAGAAGGCATCGTTCCCGGAGGTGGTGTCGCCCTGCTCCGGAGTTTACCCGCACTGGGGAAAATCAACCTGGCGGACGCCGACGAACAGCATGGTCTGAACATCATTAAGAGGGCCATCGAAGAGCCGCTTCGCCAGATCGCCGCGAATGCGGGTTACGAGGGTTCCATCGTCGTCGAGAAGGTCAGGGACGGCAAGAACAATTTCGGTTTCGACGCCGACAAGGGAATCTACGGAGACCTTCTGAAGGCGGGTATTATCGATCCGACCAAGGTTGCCCGGTTTGCCCTGCAGAACGCCGCTTCCGTGTCGTCCGTACTGATCACCACCGAGGCCATGATTGCGGAAAAACCGAAGAAAAAATCGGCGGCGCCCGCCATGCCCGGCGGAGGGATGCCTCCCGACATGGGTGATTACGACTACTAAACTATCCTTTTCAACATTGCAGGTTCCGGTCCGTTCAGAAAAGAACCGGAACCTGCATCTTTCCATTCCATCCGCCGTCCATTTACATCATCATCGCTCCCCGACCGCTCCACGATTCCGGGCACCCGGTATTCCGGAAGGCTCGGTACCAGACATTTTCATTGACAGCGACTTTCTTTTGGCATAGAAATACCAACGATATCGTTATCCTATGTTTTTACCTGAACATCGTAGCGCTTGGGGGGTAAGCTGAAACGGACATTTACAAGCATGAACGACCGGCTGCATCAATACATATCCCGCATCGAATCATCACACAACTTACCGATATTACCACACATTCTGATAAAACTCATTTCCGCCTGCCGGGATGAAAACGGCAGCGTTCAGGAAATGGCCAAGATTATCCAATCCGACGCATCCATGGCCGCAAAGATTTTAAAACTGGCCAATTCCTCCTATTTCAGAACAACCACGAAAATTGTTCAGATCGATCAGGCCCTCATGCGGCTGGGGCGCAATGCCATCAAGAATTTAGCCATCAGTTCCGCCGTACACCAGGTTTTCAGCAAATCAGACGCGGTTTCCAGCGGGTTCGATCTGAAACGTTTCTGGCGACATTCCCTGACATCCGCGGTGCTGGCGAAAATGATCGCGAAGAAATCCGGCTACAATCTGCCCGAGCAGGCTTTTCTGACCGGCATGATCCACGACATCGGACGTCTTCTTCTCGCGACGAAGTTCCCTGACGAATACAAGGCCGTCCTGGACGGTTCTGTCCATCCGACGGAAACACTGCTGGAGAAAGAAATCAGGATAGGGGCACCCCACACGGAAATCGGGGCCTGGCTTCTCAATCGCTGGAATTTCGATTCCATGACGGTCGATGCCGTTCTTTATCACCACGAACCCGCAGCCCGGATCAAGGAATCCTTTCCCCTGGTGAGGATTGTCTATGCAGCCAATGACATGTCGCGGATGACCGGTTCGAGCGATGAGGCCTTCTGCGTTCTCAAGGGCCTTTTTCCCTGCACCTTCCCCGATACGGTACAGATGATGCTCCAGGCGGAACAGGAAGTGCAGGAACTCGCTTCGTTTCTTGGCCTTTCCATTGGAGAAAAAGCGAATGACGCCCCCGAAAGCGAACGGATCGACATCAAGACCCCAGACCTGGTCAGCGAGGTCAGGAATTTCTCTCTTCTTGTGGGTGTCCTTCAGAACCTGGTCGTCTGTCCCGACGAAAACGCCATCCTTAAAACGATTCAGGAAGGGTTAACCATCCTGTTCGATGTGCGGAAAGTCATTTTCTTTCTCATCGATCCCGAGGACGGGCTCCTGAAGGCCAGGCTGATCACGGACCAGGAACGGATCGATTCTCCGCCGGGACTGGTCATCTCCAAATATAACAAGGACAGCCTCATCAACCGGTCGATCCGGGAAAACCTCCCCTTTTCATCCCTGGCGGACGGCAATTCGGGCAAACCGGCGATCCTGGATGAACAGATCCGACACCTGCTCGATTCCGAAGGAATCTTCATTATGCCCCTTATCCGTTTAGGGGAAAAGGTCGGCGCGCTGGTCATCGGTGTGGACAGGCCTGAAGAAAGAGCTCTCCTGCGCGAGGAGAAACTGCTGAATCTGCTGGCCTGCCAGGCGGCCATCGCCCTTTACGCGGAACGTCTGAAACAGATCGAAGCCAAGAATATCGCTACGGAACGCCTGGCTGCGATGACGGGCCTCGCCCGTAAAGTCGTCCATGAAGCGAACAACCCCCTGGGAATTATCAAAAATTATCTCCGGATCCTTTCTACCCGTCTGAATGAAGATAATCCGGCCCAGAGTGAAATCCGTGTGATCGGTGAAGAAATTGACCGTATCACACGGATTTTGAAGGAATTATCGAATTTCTCGAAATCAAGGCCCTTTACGAAAGCGGCCCTCGACCTCAATGCCCTTCTGAACGACATTACCCAAATCGTCAGTCAGTCCCTGACGAATACCGCCAACATTCGGATCCATACAAATCTGGCGCCGACGTTGCCCCAAATCCTGTCCGACCGGGACGCATTGAAGCAGGTCTACCTCAACCTGA
The DNA here is from genome assembly GCA_964541005.1 of uncultured Syntrophales bacterium. Lineage (GTDB taxonomy): Bacteria > Desulfobacterota > Syntrophia > Syntrophales > JAAYKM01 > JAAYKM01. Next base: position 4,929 of record CAZIPU010000030.1, read on the forward strand.
TCAAGAACGCCGTGGAGGCGATGAAAGAGCGCGGCAATATCTTCATCGAAAGCGCTTACGTTCCCGAAACCCCTGACAACTCCGGCAAAATTCCCAAAACACTTGACCGGGGCCATGTGAAGGTCATCGTGCGCGATGACGGGCCGGGTATTCCTCCCGAAATTGAAACGCGGATTTTCGAACCCTACCTGAGCACCAAGGGTACCGGACATTCGGGAATCGGCCTGTCCGTTGTTTACAACACGATCAGGGATCTCGGGGGAACGGTGGCTTGCAGCAGCGAGCCGGGAAAAGGCGCCGTTTTTACAATTTTGCTTCCGGTCCATTCTTCCTGAGAAGCAGACTGCTTCAGGATGACGAATAGCGATCACTCGTCTCAACTTTTTAATAACCGGGGATAAAGAACATGTCTTATCGACCGAAAATTGTCATTACCGATGACGAACCGCGCATGATAGAAAGCATGAAAATCCTGCTCGGAGACAAAGGCTACGACATCGAAACATTTCAAAGCGGTCACGATACCCTGAATTACATCGGAACCAATGACTGTGATCTGGTTTTAATGGACGTCATGATGCCCGGCATGACCGGCTTTGACGCGCTCTCTCTGCTGCGGAAACACCATCCCGAAATAACCGTGATTCTCATGACGGGTCAGGCTTCCATCGATTCCGCAATCCATGCCCTGCGCGGCGGCGCCTACGATTATCTCTGCAAGCCTTTCGAGTACGACGAGCTGATCAAGAAGGTGGATAACGCTTTGAGCCACCGACGGCTCTCAAAAGAAAAAACGCTGATTTCACACCAGCTGCAGTTGACGGAAGCCCGTTATCAGTATCTTGTTCACAATTCACCCGATATCATCTTCACCATCGGTCCCCAAAATGAATTCGTTTTCATCACGGACAAGATCAACTCGTGCACGGGTGTAACCGGCAGGGACCTGATGGGAAATGACTTTACCTCGATCGTCCACCCCCAGGATGTCACTAAAGTTCGGGAATACTTCAACGGCGTGCGCCGGGGCGGCGTTGTGAAAGACCTTCTCGAATTAAGGATGAAGTGTGCACAATGCGGTCATGACGGCACTTCCTGTAACGGACCCCACTCCCTGATGGAAATCAAGGCGGTCCCCATGTTCAACGGGAAACCGTCGGAAAAAAGGGACGGCCCATCCGAAATATATGGCATTATAAGGGATATTACCCAAAGACGCCGGGATGAGGAAGAAAAAAAGATCCTTGAAAACCGGCTACGGCAAGCCCAGAAAATGGAGGCCATCGGAACCCTGGCGGGAGGGATCGCCCATGACTTCAACAATCTGCTGATGGGAATCCAGGGGAATATATCCTTGCTTTTGATGCGGTGCGATCCCGCTCATCCCTATTACGACCGTCTGAAAAAAATCGAGAGGCATATCGAAAACGGCTCCAAACTGACGTCGCAGTTGCTCGGTTACGCCAGGAAGGGGAAATACGAGGCAAAACCCATCGACATCAACCACGTCGTCGAAGAAACCGTTCAGACATTCGGACGAATGAAGAAGCAAATCCGCTTTTACTTCAATCTCGCACCCGATCTTGATCCGGTGGAGGCGGACGCGAGCCAGATCGAACAGGTCCTGATAAACCTCTTTCTGAACGCCTCCGACGCCATGCCCGGAGGAGGGGATATCACGGTCACGACGAACATGGTCCATGATATCCGCTTCAAGTCCCTGACACATGATCCCAGACCCGGCCGCTACGTCCTCACGTCCATCCGGGATACAGGCGTCGGCATGGATGGAAAAACGAAGGAGCGGATCTTCGAACCTTTCTTCACCACCAAGGAGATGGGCAGGGGAACGGGACTGGGTCTCGCATCCGTCTACGGAATCATCAAAGGTCACAACGGGTACATCGAGGTTGAGTCCGAAGTCTCCGCAGGAACCACCTTTCATCTTTTTTTGCCTGCATCGGAAAAGAAGATCGAGAAAACGGCACCCGGCACCTCGGAATTGATCCTCAAGGGCTGCGAAACGATTCTTCTGGTGGATGATGAAGAAGGAATCCTGGAAATCGGCCGGTCCATGGTCGAAACCCTGGGGTACCAGGTGATGACCGCGCACTCGGGTGGCGAAGCTCTCGATATTTACACGGCACAACAAAACCGGATCGATCTCGTTCTTCTGGATATGATCATGCCCGGTATGAACGGCGGCAAGGTTTACGACCGCTTGAAATCAATCAATCCCCGTATCAACGTTCTTCTTATTTCCGGATACAGCATTGATGGGGAAGCGAAGGAAATTCTGGCACGCGGCTGCAACGGTTTCATGCAGAAGCCGTTCAAGATAGAAGCGCTGTCCAGAAAAATCCGCGAGATTCTGGGTCCCTCCGCCATCTAAATGCCCGCATCTTCCGG
>CAZIPU010000030.1:7437-10094 GCA_964541005.1 uncultured Syntrophales bacterium
GAAAAATCCGCGAGATTCTGGGTCCCTCCGCCATCTAAATGCCCGCATCTTCCGGCCCCCCCCCGCCGGACAATTCCCGTCTCAGCACCACGCAGGCTGGTCGGCACAGGAATCGAAAAACTGTCCGGCCCTTATCTCTCATTCTCTCTCATATTCTGCGGCTGCTTTCCGGACCTTGATTTTCTATGGGAAAAGGGGATCAGGGCAATCAGCATGATCGGGTCTGGTAAGTCAAACAGCTATTATAAATGAGACGGTCATATAAATTCCCGCAAGCAATGCATTCCGCCCCCCAAAATTATTTTCTCACCCCCGGGTGTCCATGGCGAAACCTCGCCCCGAATAAGCGAGACTGAAACGAGAAAAAGGAGGAAACAGACAAATTCAGCCTTGAAAAGGCAGGCGTTTCTGCTACGATGCCTCAAACGGAAAGGAGTGGTCTCGATGACTGAATCGGCGTCCGAAAGACAACAGGGCGATCATTATCTGGTCTGGTTCGACACGGAATACTCCGGCCTCGACCTGGAAAAAGCGCATTTGCTCCAGGTCGCCGCCCTGATCACGGATCGGTCGCTCCGGCGTGTTTTGCCCGGGGAAACGGATATCCGTATGGCAATTCGATTACCTTCCGAGGCGACTGTCAGCCCCTGGGTCGAGGAAAATCTGCCCGAACTGGTCGCCGCCTGCCGGTGTTCACGGGCGGTGGATCTCCCGGAGGCCGACCGTCTCCTCGCAGCCTACGTCGATGCCGTCGCAGGCCCTCCCTCCGAACAGGAAAACAGGCGCCCCATCCTGGCCGGTAATACCGTCCATGCCGACTGGTGGCTGGCCCAGAAATACCTTCCGCAGTTTACAAGGCGCCTCCACTACCGTCACCTCGATGTAACGGCCCTGAAGCTGGAATGGCAGGAACGTCACCCGGATCGTGAATTCGAGAAGGAAAATCCGGACAATGTCAAACGCTACTTTTCCCAGGCCTGTCTCAGAGCCGCCGATACACGGCATGACGCCTATTACGATATTCAGGCCTCCATAGCCGAACTGGCCTTCTACCGGCGGCACCTGTTTCGTCCTGAGGGCCGATAACGTCCTCCTGCGGAATATGTTTGCAGGTCGGAAGAAAACATTCTCCATCGATTCATGTTGCATCGGTAATAATTGACCTTTGCCCTTTTTCTCCAATTCAACGAAATTCACAAATTTATCTTCCTTATATTTCATTAAAGAAATTAAACTAAATAACCGATAATAAGTACATTCCTAAAAGGGAACGCCTCCATCGGCACTTTATTCATGAAGAAGGAGGCCTGTCGGGGCCGCTCGAATGTGGGTTTTCCCGAATCATGAAGAGCTGTTATGGAATTACTGCGTTCACTGAAAGCGGGTCCGTCTGAAAAAGAAGCGGGAAAGGCAGTAAGAGCCTGAAGATGATTTTTTTTGCCCGGTTTGTTGTCTCTCAAGGCGATATGACCGGTCAGGGGAGGATATGGTGCAGATGAGGACAGACGAAAATATCAGGGTGCTGATTGTCGGCGCCGGTACAACAGGAACGGATTTGTTCAACACGATCACCGATGAACCCGGCGTTATGCTGACCGGTATTGTCGATCGGGAAAATGAATTCTCGAGCCTGGATCTGGCCTTTAACAGAGGGATTCCTGTGTACAAGGATATTTCAGAGGCGATGCGGACCATGCCCGATATCGTTTTCCATCTGACGGAAAGCAACGTCCCCTCTTCGGAAATCCTGGCGCACAAAGCCGCCCACACGGAAATCATCGAAGACGGCGGCATCCGCTTTTTCCTCAGAATGATCCATCAATCCCGCCGTCAGATACTCAGCCGGGTTCAACAATCCGGAAATTTGACGGATAAAAGGAATCGCGAACAGGACAGCGAAAGTCAAAAACCGCATGAAAGTCCCGAAAAACAGTTCACCGGTCAGGCGACAGATACCCCGGACAAAAATCGGGGTGTGGAACGGCGGAACAAAACCCAGAACGACTTCATCGCCGCCGTCAGTCATGAACTCCGGACTCCGTTAAACGCCATCCTCGGCTTTTCGGAGCTTCTGTGCGACGACACGGCGTCACCCCTGACGGACGTTCAGAGGCGCCATGTCGAACACATCCGCACCTCCGGAGATCATCTGCTGCAGCTGACCAATAATATTCTGGATATCGCCGGGGTTGAAGCGGGAAAGACCGAATTGAAATACGAGACGTTTCCCCTGCAAAAGATCGTCTCCGAAGTGGAAGCGGTGATCCGCCCCCTGGCGGACAAAAAAACACTACAATTCGATATTCATGTCGCCGACGGCTTACCCTTCATTCGGGCGGATCGGACGAAATTGATTCAGATCCTTTACAACCTTCTGTCCAATGCCGTAAAATTCACACCTCAGGAAGGGCGCATCTTCCTGGAGATTGTAACGCGAAACGAAGCGTCCCGGCACGACGGCCCCTCTCGCCTTTACTGCGGACCGGAGGCAACCGAAGCTTTCCTGGAATTGCGGGTTTCCGACACGGGCATCGGCATCAGGGAGGAAGACCGGGAACGGATTTTCGATGCATTCGAACAGGTTTCCGGGAGTCATGACGGTAACAACGAAGGAACGGGGTTGGGCCTCGCCCTGACGAAAAAACTGGTGGAACTGC
>CAZIPU010000030.1:10194-16785 GCA_964541005.1 uncultured Syntrophales bacterium
AAACTGGTGGAACTGCACGGGGGCAGGATTTCTCTCGAAAGTGAGTACGGTCAGGGCAGCACCTTCACGGTCACCATTCCCCTGAAGAACGAAACGACATCGGAAAGCGCCGTTTCTCCGACCGAGGGAGCCGACACATCCGAATATGATGAGGGCCTGTTCCTTCATCAGAAAAAACAGGGCGCCCTGATCCTCCTGGTTGAAGACGACCCGGCCACGGCCGAGCTTTTGGCCCAATTTCTCAACCGCGAAGGTTTTCGCACAGCCCATGTCTTCAACGGTAGCGAAGCGGTAAAAAGGGTACGGGATCTCAGGCCTTTCGCCATCCTGCTCGATATCATGCTTCCGGGAAAGGACGGCTGGCAGGTCCTTCTCGAATTAAAATCCGACCCGGATATCCGGGACATTCCCGTTATTATCCTGTCCGTCCTTGACAACCAGGACCTGGGATCAGCCCTGGGCGCCGCGGACTATCTGATCAAACCCGTGGACAGGGGCGCCCTTCTGGGAAAACTCGGGAAGCTTGGCGGCATCAGGGGGGCAGAAAAAAAATCCCTGAACATCCTGTGCATCGACGGAAATGACGGCGTGCTGGAATGGTTGCGTGAAACGCTGGAGACGGCGGGATATCACATCATCACGGCGAAAACCGGCAACGAGGGCATGGAGAAGGCCGTCACTTTCCGGCCCGATCTCATCATTTCGGATCTCATGTTCCCCGACACGGACGGTTTCGAGTTCTCCCGCGCCCTTAAAAGCAATGAAGCGACGATGAATATCCCCATCATCGTCCTGACGGCAAAAGACATCAACGTGGAAGCAAGGCTGAAACTGATCGGCAAAATCGAAAGCACTTTACGGAAGAGCTGTCTTGCCGACGAAGATCTCCTGGCGCACATCCGGGACCTCGAAATGACCTACCCCTACCGTCTAGGCCTTCTGGACACCGTCAGCGGACTTTTCGACCGATCCTATTTCCAGGTTCGCCTCGCCCAGGAGATCTGCCGGGCCGACCGCTACAAGACCATTTTCTCAATCCTGATGGCGGATGTGGACGATTTCGGCCGCTATATCCGGGCCAACGGCATCCATAACGGCAACCTCTGCATCCGTAAAATTGCCGATTTCCTGAGGAAAACAACGCGGGGTTCCGATACGATCGTGCGTTACGGCCGCGACGAGTTCGCTCTCCTGCTGGCAAGTGCGACCGAGGAAGCCTCGCGCATCGTCGCCCGGCGTCTGCGCTCTTTCATGGAAAGTTACCGCTTTCCCGGACAGGAACATCTCCGGCAGGGCAGACTGACAGCCAGTATCGCCGTGGTTTATTACAACCGTATCAGCCCAAGCTCACCTGAGGAAATGATTGCCAAAACCCAGGAACTGCTTCGTGAAGCGAAAAAATCCGGCGGCGGGAACATCCGGATTTACGGACAACCTTTGTATACTGCCGAAATGATGGAGCGGTGAGGATGATCGGATATTTCCCGAACGGCTGCCGTCTATTCGGAATCGTCCGCCGGCAGGACAATGCGGCTGAAAAGGGGGAAGTGATCGGAAGGGAAACACCTTCTCCGCTGCAGCCGGATAATCTTTGCGTCCTGTACCTGAACGGAAGGAGGAACAAAGATGTAATCAAAGCGGAAACGGAAGAAAAACCGGCGATAACCATGGTAGGTTACGGTCTGAAGATGATGCGGATATTTTTCCCTCAGGGTATCCTTTAACGGAACCGGGTTGAACCGTGGCAACCCCGATTCCATTTTCAGGCGATTACCTCCTTTTAAATATCCGATGGAAGGGGTTTCCTCGCCGGCGTTGAAATCACCGGTCAGGACAAAGGGATCGGCGCAACGCCTCTCCTGAATATGACGGGTCAGCAGGACGACGCTTTTTTTGCGGGAACGGCGGGAGAGATGATCCAGATGAATATTGTAGAAATAGAAAGCACGCCCGGAATCTCTTTCAACCAGTCTCGCCCAGGTGCAGGTACGAGGAATGATGTTGCCCCACCCCCTTGACCTTGGTTTATCCGGCGTGGTTGAGAACCAGAAGGTTCCGGCCTCGGATACGGCAAACCGGAACGCATCGTAAAAGATGGCCGTGTGTAATCCCCTGCCGCCGCCGAGATTTCCTACGCCGACCTTTTCATACCCGGGCAGCATGGCGCGGATTTCAGAAATCTGGAAATCCAGGGCTTCCTGGAGCCCCAATACATCGGGACGATAACGATTCAGGACTTCCCGTACCAGGGGGCGGCGAAACATCCAGTGATTCCGGCCGTCCTGCCGGGTACCGCGCCGGATGTTGAAACTCATGATATTGAGGTTCAAGCCCCGATGGAGAAGAGAATTCGGGAACAGGGTGCCGGCGGCGTCCGCGTTCTTTCGCCGCGGACCGACATCTTCCAGGCGGATGAACAGCCGACGAACCGGGTTGATATATTTCTGGGCGAAACCGAGCCCTGTCATACTTTCCGTACCTTACCCTTTACGGTCTCTCCGTAAATCGTTTTCATGAAAGATGAAAACGCCTGAAAACTTTCCGCCATCTAGCACCATGCATCAAAAAAATCAAGCCCTGAAATGTGAAGACAAGGCGACCCTCCCGCCATCTTCCCCATCCTCTTCATTGCACTTATGACAAAGCCTGTGTTAAGTAGCTCTTTCTTTACCAACGCCTCCCGAAAGGAACAGTATGAACCGGAACAGATACGAGAAGATTGCAGGGGAATTGGACATATCTCCTTCCCAGGTTGCGGCGACCGCCGGAATGCTCGACGAGGGAGCTACGGTTCCCTTTATCGCCCGTTACCGGAAGGAACTGACCGGTACGCTCGATGAAGTGGCCGTTACGGCGATCCGGGACAGGCTCCTCCAGCTGGAGGAACTGGACAGCCGCCGTGAGGCGATCCTGAAATCGCTTACAGAGCGGAACCTCCTCACGGATGAGCTCCGGACAAAGATCGGCGAAATCGAAACCCTCTCGGTCCTGGAGGACGTCTACCTGCCCTACCGTCCGAAACGCCGCACCCGGGCAACCGTTGCAAGGGAAAAGGGTCTCGAGCCCCTGGCCCGATTGATCTTCGCCCAGGAAACAGCGGATCTTGCCGCCGAAGCCGCCGCATACATTGACACGGAGAAAGGAATCGCCACCGTTGACGAAGCCCTGGCCGGTGCCGGGGACATTATTGCCGAGTGGATCAGCGAGGACCAGGAATCACGCATGCGGATGCGGGACCTGTTTTCCGCAAGGGGGACGATTCGGTCCCGGGTCGTTCCGGGAAAGGAAACCGAGGGAATAAAATACAAGGATTATTATGACTGGGAAGAACCGGCGCTCTCCGCCCCGTCGCACCGGGTACTGGCGATGCGGAGGGGGGAAAGGGAAGAATTTCTCATCATGCGGATCGCCCCTCCGGAAGAAGAAGCGCTCCGGATCCTGGAGGAACGCTTCGTCAAGGGACCCGGCGAGGCCTCCGAACAGGTCAGGATGGCCGTCCGGGACAGCTACAAGCGCCTCCTGTCTTCTTCCATGGAAACCGAAATCCGCCTGGCCATGAAGAAAAAAGCTGATGGAACGGCAATCCGTGTCTTTGCCGACAATCTTCGTCAGCTTCTCCTCGCTCCGCCCCTGGGGCAGAAGGCCGTCCTGGCAATCGATCCCGGTTTCCGGACCGGTTGCAAGGTCGCCTGCCTGGACCGCCAGGGAAAGCTCCTGCACCATGAGACCATCTATCCGTTCCTGTCCGAAAAGGCAAAGGGCGAGGCCGCAGACAAGATTCGGGAATGCTGCCGCCGGTTCGATATCGAAGCCGTTGCCGTCGGAAATGGAACGGCTGGCCGGGAAACGGAAACCTTCCTCCGCTCCCTTGATCTGCCGCAAGAAATCCAGATCGTCATGGTCAACGAAAGCGGCGCCTCCATTTACTCGGCCTCCAAGGTGGCCCGGGATGAATTCCCCAATCAGGACATCACGGTCCGGGGATCCGTCTCCATCGGGCGGCGCCTCATGGATCCGCTGGCGGAGCTGGTCAAAATCGATCCGAAGTCGATCGGTGTCGGCCAGTATCAGCACGATGTGGACCAGGCGGAGCTGAAAAGGAGCCTCGACGATTGTGTCGTCAGTTGCGTGAACGCCGTCGGGGTCGAAGCCAATACGGCCAGTGCCCAACTCCTGTCCTACGTCTCCGGATTGGGAACGGCCCTGGCGGAAAACATCGTGCAATACCGTGATGAGAACGGCCCTTTTCGCTGCCGGGAAGAGCTTAAAAAAGTTCATCGCCTCGGGACCAAGGCCTTCGAACAGGCAGCGGGCTTTCTCCGGATCAGGGACAGCATCAATCCCCTCGATGCCGGCGCCGTCCATCCCGAAAGTTACCCGATCGTTGAAAAGATGGCTCAGGATCAGGGCTGTTCCGTTTATGATCTCATGAAGGATGAAAAACGTCGCAAAAACATCGATCTACGGGCTTACGTAACGGGCAGTGTCGGTCTGCCGACATTGAATGATATTATGGAAGAATTGGCCAAGCCGGGACGGGATCCCCGCCGGCAATTCGAAAAAATCGCTTTCGCCGAGGGTGTCGAAAAGATCGGGGACCTTTTGCCGGGGATGAAGCTTCCGGGCGTCATCACGAATATTACGGCCTTCGGCGCTTTTGTCGATATCGGGGTCCACCAGGACGGACTGGTTCACCTGAGCGAACTTGCGGACGGCTTCGTCAAGTCTCCGGCGGATGTCGTAAAAGTGAACCAACCGGTCGAGGTCACGGTTCTGGCCGTGGACCCGAACCGAAAACGGATCTCCCTGTCCATGAAAAAAATGCCGGGGAGGAAAATGGAAAAGCCAACCGGTTCTGCGCCTTCCGAGGGACGACGCGAACCGGAGAAGGATCGGCATCGGCAACAGAACGCCAAAGGGAAAGCGGAACCCCGGGGATTCAACAACCCCTTCGCAGAGGCGCTGAAAAAGCGTTAAGATCCGGGCAAGCACTCACGGACGAATCGATCCATCCCGGGTTACGGAAACAAGGAGTAAGAAAATGGGATTTTCGACAACCTCATCGCCCCTGTCGTGGAAAACCTTAGGCCGGATTCTTTGGAACCTGGCGCTGATCGCTACAGGAAGCGCCATCTGTGCCGTGGCCGTCAACGGGATCCTGATTCCGCAGGCATTCGTCAGCGGTGGGGTCACGGGTTTGGCACTGGTCGTTCACTACCTCGTCCCCAAGTTGTCCGTGGGCGTCCTGTACCTGCTCCTGAATATCCCCCTGTTCGCCCTGGGCTGGAAATATGTCGGCCGCCGTTTCTTTATCTACAGTATCGCCGGAACGTTCATCTTTTCCCTGGCCGTGGAATGGATTTGCCTTCCCATTCAGATCCAGGATAAATTTCTTGCCGCCCTTCTGGCCGGCGTCATCATGGGTGTTGGGTTGGGCATCATTCTCCGTTCGGCCGGATCGTCGGGGGGAACCGATATCCTTTCCGTCATGATTCTCATGCGGTTTTCCATCCGCCTGGGAAACACGACGCTCGCCTTCAACAGTGCCGTTCTGATCATGACGGCCGTCCTGTTTTCCCTGGAAAGCGCCCTTTACACCCTGGTTTTCATCTATGTAACGGCCCGCATGATGGATCTGGTGGTAACGGGATTGAGCCAGCGGAAATCCGTCATGATCATCTCGAAAGCAAAAGCCGAACTCGTCCGGTCGATCCTTGAAAAGCTGGACCGGGGCGTCACGGTGATCCAGGCCCGGGGCGGCTACTCAAACGAGCCAAGCGACATCCTTTACACGGTCATCACCTTCCGAGAGCTGCCGCGGCTGAAAAGGCTCGTCAACGCCGTCGATCCCGATGCCTTTGTCGTCGTGAACGACACAACGGAGGTCATGGGACACCGGATCGGCAATCAACCTCACTGGTAATCGTCAGAAAACGGCACATTCCTGACCGCGGAGGTCGAGACGACCGCCGGTTGCGGACGGCATGAACGGCGTCAATATGTGATCACTCTTTTTCGCGTGCATCGGAATCCTCGCACTAAGGAGGATCAATTGTCCAACAATCAGGATGCATCAATCAAGCCGCCCTCCGGGAGTCGTTGACGGATACGATTGCCGCAGCGTCCACTACCGGTATTGCCTTTTCATGCAATCACTGATGAATGTCACACAACGCCGGGGTTCTTCGGTAAAACAGGCATGAAGCTGTTTGCCCACATCGGGATAGAGGGAAATGGAGGCTAATGTTTCAACGGGAATCCATACCACGCCTATGGAAGTGGTGTTAGCCGGCTGCACCTCAGGAGTCCCGTATATTTTCCTGGCTTCAAAAACAACGTGCAGGGTTTGTGGATGCCCGCTTCTTGCAGGCGCTTCTCCGACCAGGATAATGTCGCCGATGTCAACTTTTATTCCCAACTCTTCGTTCCATTCCTTGGCAACGACATCCTGAAGCGGAATATCATTATCTACGCCGCCGCCGGGCAGCGAAAAAACTTCTTTCCCACCATAGATGTATTTCATGCATAGAATTTCACCAGCCTGTTCAAAAACGGCGGAGACACGAACTTTCATAAAAAACCCTCCTTCTG
>CAZIPU010000031.1:0-6872 GCA_964541005.1 uncultured Syntrophales bacterium
GCGCTGGTGCAGAATATCTGTGCGGAGGATATTTTGATCTGCCCGGTTCTGAACGGGCCGATGGATGAAATTTATACCGCCCTTTACCGATATCAATCCGGTTCCGGATATGATTGTATCCTGAATGACCGGGTGACCCTGATTCCGTCTCTCATAAAAAACATAGACGGTCCCGTCCTGTTTCTCGGAGAGGGGGCTGTCCGATGGAAAAGGCAGCTCATGGAGGCCCTTCCGAAAGAGGCCCGTTTTGTTCCGGAATCATTCAACATTTGTCGAACCTCCGTGATTGCGGGGATCGGCCTGCAAAAGTTTCATCGCGGTGAAACGCAGGATATGGTGACGTTGATTCCCTCGTACCTGAGGTTGTCGGAAGCGGAACTGAAAAAGGAGATTCATTAAAAAATCCGGGACATCAACCACGTTTTTGTATCATGAATGTTGACAATGCCCGGCAATTCGGATAAGAGCGTAGCAGTGATTTGAGACGCAGTATTTGAATTTCCTTAAGCGTGAATGGAATGAAAAACCGAACCTTCGAAGCTCATAGCGGTGTCATTGCCCGGGAGGGAATTCCATTTATCGTCATCTTTCTTTTTTTCACGGCCAGTTCTTTTATTCTCGGTTCTATTGCCTCCGGAGTCGTATTTTCACTGATCACGGTTTTTATTGTCTGGTTTTTTCGCAATCCTCGAAGAAATACGCCTGATTACGAGAAGCTGGTCATTTCGCCCGCCGACGGCAAGGTTCTCAGAATCGAAGAGCTCAGCGAAGCCGAATTCATGAAGGGGCCCTGCAAGAAAATCGGAATTTTCATGAATGTATTCAACGTCCATGTCAACCGGGTGCCGTATTCCGGTCGTGTGGAACGGATTCAATACCGAAAGGGTAAATTCGTATCGGCCAATCTGGACAAGGCGTCCACCGATAACGAGAGGAACATCGTCAAAATCAAGGGGGACGACGGCAATGAACTGCTGGTCGTGCAGATAGCAGGTTTGATAGCAAGGAGAATTGTCTGTTGGATCACGGAAGGAACATATGTTAAAAAGGGCGACAGGTTCGGTATGATCCGGTTCGGTTCCTGTGTAGAGCTATACCTGCCCGATGATTGTATCATTTCCGTGAAAATTGGAGATAAAGTGGTAGCCGGGGAAACACCGATAGGATGTCTCAAGTGAAAACTGACCAAAGCACAAAACGGGATAAGGTTCGGAAAGGCATTTATGTGCTGCCGAATCTGTTTACGACAGCCAATCTGCTCTGCGGATTCTATTCGATCATCATTGCCATCAAAGGCGATTTTCTGATGGCGGCGGTACCGCTCTTAATCGCTTTTCTCCTGGATGGCCTGGACGGCAGAATCGCCCGGTTCACCAATACGACGAGCAAATTCGGCGCGGAGTACGATTCTCTTTCGGATCTGGTTGCCTTCGGTGTGGCCCCCGCCGTACTGGTTTACACGTGGGGATTGTCGACTTACGGCAAATGGGGATGGATTGCCGCATCTCTGTTTGTTATCTGCGGTGCCTTGAGGTTGGCCCGGTTCAATATTCAGATCGGTATTATTGAAAGCAAGCTTTTTAACGGTCTTCCCATCCCGGCTGCCGCCTCGATTGTGGCAACCGGCATCCTGCTTTATTATTATCTGGGAGGAGAGGGGCCGTACCGGAACATACTGGTTTTGTTGAGCGTTTTTGCCGTTGCCTTGCTGATGGTCAGCAATATCAAGTATTACAGTTTCAAGGATCTGAATTTCTTTTCAAAAAAACCGTTCATGTCTTTCCTCCTGATCGTGTGCATCATGGTCATTATTGTGGCCGAGCCGCAAATCATGATCTTTACATTTGCCTCAGGATACGCATTATCCGGCCCCGCCTGGTTATTGTTCAAACTCGGGAAGAAACTCTTTTCTGATACGCGGTTCAAGCGTTCTTGCTGTCTTAAGCAAAATAAATAGTTACGTGACGGATCTTAAAAGCATGGGTGTCGGCGAATCGAGATTCTTCATAAACGGTGAAACCATGTTAAAGGGAGTTGTTTTATGAAAACATATCAAGTTGCGGTTGTGGGTGCCACAGGTGCTGTGGGAAATGAAATGATTAAAACGCTGGAACAGCGAAATTTCCCGGTCGGGAATTTGAAGTTGTTGGCATCGGAGCGTTCAATCGGGAAGGATCTTGAATTCAAGGGCAAGTCCATTCCCGTTGAAGTGTTGAAGGAAGATTCCTTTGAAGGCGTTCAGATCGGGCTGTTCTCCGCCGGAGGAAGTGTCAGTGAAAAATTTGCACCCATCGCCGCCAAGGCGGGTTGCGTGGTCGTGGATAATACCAGCGCTTTCCGTATGGTTCCCGATATTCCATTGGTCGTTCCCGAAGTGAATCCGGAGGCCATTGCCCAGTATAAAGTCAAAGGCATCATCGCCAACCCGAATTGTTCGACGATTCAGATGGTTGTTGCCTTAAAACCCATCCACGACGCCGTGAGGATAAAAAGAATCGTCGTGTCAACGTACCAGGCCGTGTCGGGAACGGGTAAGAAGGCCATCGAAGAGCTTTCTCTTCAGACCCGGGCGCTGCTGTCGGGCCAGGAGCCGGTCGTAAAAGTCTATCCCCATCAGATTGCCTTCAATTGTCTGCCCCAGATCGATGTATTCATCGAGAACGGATATACGAAGGAAGAGATGAAGATGATCAACGAAACCAGGAAGATCTTTAATGATTATTCGGTTGCCGTCACCGCGACGACCGTGCGGGTCCCTGTATTTTTCGGTCATTCCGAGTCGGTCAATATTGAAACGGAAAAGAAGATCACACCCCAGGAAGTAAGGGATCTTTTGAGCAAGGCCCCCGGTGTTCGCGTCGTTGACGATCCGTCGAACCGGGTATACCCGTTGGCGATCGACGCCGCCGGCGGCGACGATACCCTTGTCGGCCGGATCCGTGAGGACGAGTCCATCCCGAACGGTATCAACATGTGGGTCGTCGCCGACAATTTGAGAAAGGGGGCTGCCCTGAACGCCGTTCAGATTGCGGAAGTGCTCATAAAAGAATACCTATGAGGATTTCGGGGGGATCTAAGAAAGGGTTTCATCTGAAAAGTCCCAGGGTGGGTGATGTCAGGCCCACAACGGGCATGATCAAGGAAGCTCTTTTCAACATCCTTCCTCCGGTTGCCGGAAAAACCTTTCTGGATCTTTTTGCGGGGACGGGAAGCGTTGGGATCGAGGCCCTCAGCCGCGGGGCCGTGATGGCCGTTTTTGTCGAGAAAAACGACATTCTGGCCCGATCGATTCAAGATCATATCCGGCGGCTCGAATTTGAAGCAAACGCGAAAGTTATCCAAATGGATATGAAAAAGGGCATTCTTCAAATCGCCCGTTTGAATATCCCTTTCGATTACATCTTCATTGATCCTCCCTATCTGAGGGGCTTGGTGGAAGATACCATTTCCCGCATCGACCGGGCGGGTGTGTTCAAACCGGATACCTGGATTGTGGTTCAGCACTCTAAAAGGGAACCGGTCACGTTGGCGGATAAAAGATATCGCGTGGAAGATCAGCGGACCTATGGCGATTCAACGCTGACTTTCATACAAATAAATAAACAGGCGGATGAAAATTAAATGGAAAAGATTGCTGTCTATCCGGGTTCCTTTGATCCCATCACCAACGGCCATGTCGATCTGATTAAAAGAGGCTTGAGAATGTTCGATCAACTGATTGTTCTCATCGCCCACAATCCCAATAAAATTTCGCGGTTTACCGTGGAAGAGCGCATGTACATGATCAGGGAGGTTATCAGGGATCAGGAAAGGGTCAAGGTGGATGTTTCATCCGGGCTGCTTGTCGATTACGTGAGAGACAACGGAGCCAGTGTCATTTTGAGAGGTTTGAGAGCCCTGTCCGATTTTGAATACGAATTTCAGATGGCCCTGATCAATCGCCGCTTAAACCGCGATATTGAAACCGTTTTTTTGATGACCGGCTATAAATGGTTCTATACGAGCTCGAAAATAATAAATGAAGCCGCAAGCTTGGGAGGTAATGTTAAAGGATTGGTTCCGGATTTGGTGTATCAGAGACTGCTTAAAAAATATGCAAAAGAAAAGGAGTAAACGCCATGTTGCTTTCAGCGAGAATTTCTTTAATTAAACCGTCTCCAACACTCGCCATCACGGCGAAGGCGAATGCTCTCCGCGCAGAGGGGCGGGATGTCATCGGTTTCGGCGCGGGAGAACCGGATTTTGACACTCCCGATAATATCAAGCGTGCGGCAATCAAAGCAATCGAAGACGGCTTTACAAAATATACGCCCGTGGGCGGCACGGACGAATTGAAGGATGCCATCATCGAAAAGTTTCAAAAGGATAACGGACTCACCTATCGACGGCCGGAAATCGTCGTTTCCTGCGGGGCAAAGCACACTTTGTACAATCTGGCCCAGGTCCTGTTTGAAGAGGGAGACGAAGTCCTGATTCCGTCACCTTACTGGGTCTCCTATCCGGACATCGTTGTCCTTTCGGGAGCAACTCCGGTTGTCATCAAAACGGATGTAAAGGATGGCTTTAAACTTCAACCCGACCAGTTGAAGAAATCCATAACCCCCAAAACGAAGGCGATCATCCTCAACAGCCCTTCCAATCCTTCGGGTGTCGCCTACACGGTTTCCGACCTGAAGGCTTTGGGGGAGGTCATTCTGGATGCGGGTATCCTGGTCATCTCGGACGACATCTACGATAAAATCATTTATGACGAATTTGAATTTGCCAATATTCCGTCTGTCATACCGGAAATGAAGGAAAGAACCGTGCTCGTCAACGGCGTTTCAAAAACCTATGCCATGACCGGCTGGCGAATCGGCTATGCCGCAGGCCCCGAGGAAATCATCGCCGCCGTGACGAAAATCCAGAGCCAGAACACGTCCAATCCGACATCCATCGCGCAGAAGGCGTCGGTCGAAGCCCTCAGGGGAAATCAGGAGAGCGTTGTGCAAATGGTTTCGGCCTTCGTGGAGAGAAGAAATTACATCGTCGATGCGTTGAACAACATTCCGGGTGTTTCATGTATCAGGCCGGAGGGGGCGTTCTATGTCTTCCCGGATGTTTCCCATTATTACGGGGCGGTTTTCAACGGTAAGGAAATCAAAGGCTCGGCCGAAATTTCCTCTTATTTTCTCGACGAGGTGAATGTGGCGGTTGTGCCGGGCGGCGAATTCGGTCACGACGGCCATATCCGGTTGTCTTACGCCACTTCCATGAAAAATATACAGGAGGGCATCCGGCGTATTTCAGAAGCCCTTCTTAAATTAAAAAAATAGGCATCAGGAAGGACATTTATCATGGGCGGACTTTTTGGCGTCGTTTCGGACGAAAACTGTGCCAAGACGCTTTTTTACGGGACCGACTACCATTCTCACCTTGGTACGGAGAACGCCGGAATGGCGGTCTTCGGAACCAAGGGATTCTACAAGACCATCCACAGTATCAGCCAGGCCCAGTTCAAATCACGTTTCGTGGATGATTACAAGGTGATGGACGGGCAAATCGGAATCGGCGTGATTGACGACGATTCCCCGCAACCTCTCATTTTCCGATCTAAGTTCGGCACGTTTGCCATTGCCGCAACGGGAATGATCGCAAATTACGAATCGCTGACCGAAAAGATCCTGAATGAGGGCATGTCGTTCACGGAAAGAACGGGCGGCAGGGTGAACTCCGTCGAACTGGCGACAAAACTCATCAACAAGGGAAAGGATATCGTCGATGGGATCCGGAAGATGCAGGATGCCATCGAAGGATCGCTTTGCGTCCTGATTATGACCGAAAAGGGGATCTATGCGGCCAGGGATAAGTTCGGCCGTTTTCCCCTGAGCATCGGGCGGGGAATCAACAATAGAAACGCCCTTGCGGTGGCCACGGAGGCGAGTTCTTTCCCGAATCTGGGATTCGAGCTCATAGAATTTATCGGTCCGGGCGAGGTTAAATTTCTGTCCAGGACGGGTGAAATTGAAACGAAGGCACCGGCCCTGCCGGTTCGAAAGACGTGCGCTTTTTTATGGATTTACACGGGGTATCCGTCGTCCATTTATGACGGTGTGAGTGTTGAAAGCGCCAGAGAGAGATGCGGCGCCGCCCTGGCACGCAACGATCATGTGGAGGCGGATTTTGTGGCGGGTATACCGGACTCCGGGGTAGGGCATGCCCTGGGTTACGCCATGGCATCGGGTCTTCCTTTTCGCAGGCCTTTGGTGAAGTACACCCCGGGTTACGGACGGAGTTATACCCCGCCTTCACAGGATATCCGTAACCTCGTGGCCACCATGAAACTGAGTGCCATCAAGGATGTCATATGCGGCAATCGCATGGTTATCTGCGATGATTCCATTGTCCGGGGAACCCAGTTGAAGAATTTCACGGTCAAGAAACTCTGGGATAACGGGGCAAAGGAAATCCACATCAGACCGGCCTGTCCGCCCCTGATCTTTCCCTGCAAATACGTGTCATCGACGCGGTCCATTTCGGAGCTGGCCGCAAGACGCGCTATTCGGGAGATCGAGGGAAAAGACATCCAGGATGTATCCGAATACCTGAATCCGCAATCAGAAAAGTATAAAGAAATGGTGGAATGGATTCGGCGGGATATCAATGTCACCTCGCTCATGTTTCTGGATATCGAGGAAATGATCAAGGCAATCGGGATACCCAGGGAACAGTTATGCCTCTACTGCTGGCGTGGTGAAGAATCGGAAAAGTAGCGGTTGCCCCCGTAAGCTTCTCGTTGATATCCTTTCCGCCGCGATGAAAACATTTGATGAAATTATTTTGTCTCATGGAGGTGTAAAAATGAGATCAAGACATGTTTTTTCGCTGCTTTC
>CAZIPU010000031.1:6972-16396 GCA_964541005.1 uncultured Syntrophales bacterium
TTTTGTCTCATGGAGGTGTAAAAATGAGATCAAGACATGTTTTTTCGCTGCTTTCTCTAGCGATCATCCTGATTCTCCTGAGCGGATGTACCCGTTACGAAACAAGGGTGCAACCCCTGAAGATGCCTTCTGCATATCCCAATGTCACCCGCATCGGAGACACTCAGATGGGAGCCGAAGCCTACAGCGATCCCAGGCGGGCGGAAGAGGCGTTTGGTTTCGATATTCGCGGTGCGGGAATTCTACCGGTTCGCGTCGTCTTCGACAACCAGGGGAAGAACGCCCTGGAGATCGTGTCTTCACAGACCTTTATCGTGGACGACGAAAACAACGCCTGGCCGATTCTGGATCAAACTCTCGCCTATGAAAGAATCAGCAAGAAAACGGAAATGGGCGAAGTTCTCCCTCAGGGTGCGAAATACGGTGCTCTCGGTGGGGTTGCCGGAGGCATTATCGGTGCCGCTGTCGGCATCGTTTCCGGTTCCAATATCGGAGATGCGGCAATGAAGGGGGCTGCCGCGGGTGCCGCCGCCGGTGCCACCCTCGGGGGGGCGAAGGGGTTATCGGATGTCGAAATCAGGGACCGTATCCATGACGACCTGAACAGGCGGTCCCTGGAAAACAGGCCGATAAAGCCGATGGAAATGGCCTATGGGTTTATCTTCTTCCCGGGGGAAGCAAAAACAGCCATGGAATTGCGGATTCGGATCAAAGATTCGACGACGGGGCAGGTCTACCCCCTGACAATGAAACTGGCGCCGTAGATTTCTTTTCATCAGCACGTCAGGGTGCCGATGATCTCATGAATATTCCCGATGTGATGCTTTTCCATGTAAGCGTGCAGGCCGTTCAAGATGTGAATGGTTGATTGGGGGTTAATGAAGTTCGCCGTTCCGATCTGTACGGCTGTTGCCCCAACAATCAGGAATTCAAGGGCATCGCTTGCATCCATGATACCCCCGACACCAATGACCGGGATTTTAACGCGGTTGACCACCTGCCAGACCATCCGGAGGGCGATTGGTTTGATCGCCGGGCCGGACAGACCCCCCGTGATGTTTTTCAGATGGGGGATACGCCGCTCAATATCGACGGACATGCCGGTTATGGTGTTGATCAGAGACAGGGCATCCGCGCCGGCAGATTCGACGGCTTCCGCGATCATGGCGATATCGGTTACGTTGGGGCTCAATTTGACGATGACAGGCAGATCGGTTACGGTTTTTACCCTCCGGACCACATCCATGGCACTGTCCGGGTTGGCGCCGAAAGCAATCCCTCCCTTACTCACATTCGGACAGGAGATGTTGACTTCCAGGGCGGCCACACCAGGAGCCCGGCTCAGCAGTTCGGCAATTTGCCGGTACTCCTCGGCATTTTCTCCGAGGATGTTCGCGATGACGGGCACTTCAAGTGTTCTCAGATAGGGCATTTTCTTTTCAATGAAAGCGTGCACCCCCACATTCTGCAATCCGATGGCGTTGAGCATGCCGCTTGCCGTTTCGATGATGCGCGGCGGCGGATTGCCCATCCGCGGCTTCAGGGACAGTCCCTTGACAATGATCGCCCCCAGGTCGTTCAAATTGATGAAAGAAGCGTATTCTTCTCCGTAGCCGAAAGTTCCGGAGGCGGTCAGGATGGGGTTATTTAACTTAAGACCGCCGATATCCACACTCAGATCTGGCATTTCTTCATGTTCCTCGATGGTTTGCGTTTATTCCCAAAGGAGATCCCTGATGTCGAAAACAGGCCCCTCGGTGCACACCTGGCAGTAAGCCCAGCCGAGGGAGGCGTCCCGCACCTTGATGGCGCATCCAAGACAGGCCCCTATTCCGCAGGCCATGCGTTCCTCCATTGAAACCTGGCAGGGAATGTCGAAGGGTTCAATCAATCGTGAAAGACTTCTGATCATCGCTGCGGGACCGCAGGAATAGAGGCACAGATCCCGGTGATCGAGATCGGCGAGATCTTTTTGGAATAAATCCGTTATCATCCCGGCGGAACCGGCACTTCCATCGTCGGTGGAAATGCGGACCTCCTTACAGAAGCGCTCGATCTTTTCGCGGCCGACCAGAGCTGCTGCGGTTGTCGCCCCAAGATAAAAACGGATGTTTCTGGAAGAGGCCGCCTCTTCTTTTCTGTCTGCGGGCCGATCGAGATCCTTAGCAAGATACTCCGCAAAATAGGCAAGGGGCGCCGCTCCGATTCCTCCGGCAAGAAGAACCACATGATTTCGATCCGGTATGACCTCGAAAGGTCTTCCCAGCGGACCGAGAATATCCACCTGGTCGCCGCCGGTCAGACGCGACAGGGCCCATGTGCCCTTTCCGACCACCCGGTAGAGAAACTCAAGGACGGTTCCTGCCTCCGTCTGGTAAACACCGTACAGACTGAGAGGTCTGCTCAACAGCGGGTCCTTGACCCCCTGCTTGCGGATCATGACAAATTGACCGGGAAGAGCGTCCTCGCAGGTCGATGACAAGAGCAACGACATGACAAAATGATCTTTTGCTGTGTTTACATTCTCAATGACGCATCCGGAACCCAGGTTCAGTTTCTTTTTCATCGTTTTTTTCAATCCAGGTCAAAACACATGATTAAAGCGTCTTCACGGGTATCCTGATAATAACCTTTCCGGAGACCTTCGACGACAAATCCGAATTTTTTATAGAGGCCGATGGCGGCCTGATTCGAGGACCGCACTTCCAGCGATCCTTTCGTTACCCCTTCAAGACGGGCTACCCTTATCATTTCCCGGATCAGGAGGCTACCGATACCTTGTTCCCGGGCCTTTTCCTTGACTGCGATTTTCTGTAACTGCGTTTCGTCGTGAATAATCCAGAAAATCATGTAGCCCAAGATCTCTTTCCCATTCCCTGCTTTCGCTTCGGAAACAATAAGGTGCCTTGAGAAGGAAAGCTCCAGTTCCTGAAGAAAAAGGGTACGGCTCCAGGGGGTGGGGAAGGCGTCCTTTTCGATGGTGCAAACAGCCTCGATATCTTCGGCCGTCATGGAAGCGATGTCCGGCGGTACCTTCATAACCATTCCAGAGTCTCATTGATCAGGGCCGCAATAACAAATATCCCGGAGAAATACAACGAGGTTTTTCTTTGCTGAAGGGTGGTCAGAAACACAGCCACGCCGATCAGGGGCAGGGTGTAGTATGCATATGAAAGCGCCTTGTGGGCAAAAAGGGGCAGGGCCTCAAACAGCCAGGGAATGAACAGAATACCGATTGTCAGAAATATCCCGATCAGGGACAGGGAGTAAAGAAAATACACGGAAAGGGAAGGGAGGGGAGTGATGTTCAAAGTTACTTCTCCCGGAGATTCGGTCTGAAGAATAGCGTTTTTCGATACATGCTCATTAAATCGGGCCGTCAGGTATTCCAGCTTCTGCGCCAGGAGTCCCACGGGAATGTAGAGAAGAATTGAAAGAACAAGGATTCCCTTCGGATCGCAAGGCGTTGATTTCTCCAGGATGACAACGGTGATCACGGTTAAAACGGCGACCACGGAATCGTTGGGGGGTGTGTAAGTGCCCAGAGGATATTTATTGATCCAGAACATTTCGATCAACGCACCGACCATCAGGCCCGTGAAAGGACTGCCCATCATCATTCCGATGATCGTTGCCAGAACGACAGGCCGAGACAACATGGCCTGAAGAAGAATACGATCCAGGCAGAGGATTGCCCCGGCAAAGGATGCAACCAGAATTTGAAACAGATCGGGTAAGTTTAAAGATATCAGATCCATCGTTGCCGGCCAATTCAACCTTTCTTCTTTTATTGAAATGGTCAGGATAAATGTATTTTGAGGATTTCCCGTATATCGCCGGATCTTTCCTTGGGCACACGCCTGATGTCGATCCTTATGCCCAGATCCTTGGTCATGCCGGATAACTGATGGATGTCTTCTTCGCTCAAAAAAACGGAAGGCGAACAGCAGACGGCACAGTTTTCACTGTGTACGTTGCCGATGTTCAATGATTCAAAATGAAATCCCAAGTTGTAAGACCTCAGGGCATCGTGAATATTGCAGAATAAAACGATCGCCTTATTGCCTTTATCATGCTGGTATCGGTAGGTTTTCGAAAAATCTTCGACCGTGTGTATGAAAAGATCGATGTCCCTCGGCAGGGCCATGCGGATCACCGTTTCTCTGAAAAAATCTCCGGCCAGATTGTCGTCCGCGATAATGATGCATGACGCTTCTGTGTACGGAATCCATGCTTCAAGGATCTGTCCGTGAACCAATCTGTTATCGACCCGTACAAGAGCTATGTCAAAAGGCATTTTTACATTCTAACCCGATAACTTCTTGTTAAGAATTTCGCTCGCCGAATAAATATTTTTTTTGCCGTATTCGCTGATAAAAGAGGCATATTCTTTCAGGGACATGTCCTCTTTGATATCGGATAATTTGAGCATCATGGGCAGATTGACACCGGTCACCACTTCGATTTTCCCCTCTTTTAAAAAAGACAGGGATATATTTGAAGGTGTTCCACCAAAGAGATCGGTCATGATCAAAACACCCTGTCCCTGATCCAGCTTCTTAATGGCCGAACTCATTTCCTTGTTGATTTGTTCGACACTCTTTGTCTGATCGACGGGGACATGCAGAACGTTTTTCAGCGGGCCCTTGATCGCCTCTGCGGCTTGGATCAGTTCGTTACCAAGATTCCCATGGGTTGTAATGAGTACTCCGATCATTCCAATCCCCCCCTTCCTGCTTCCATTTTAACGCGGTTACGCTAATGGATTGCCCGCCAAAAGTCAAGGGTATTCATCTCAACCGATCGGTAAAGCGTGTCTTGATCAAGGTGAAAATTTGTTTCATTAAGGTGCAAATTATCTTAATATGTCCTACATATTTTCTCAGAATCGGAAAAAGAAGGTGAAATTCGGGATGAAAAAGAAATGCCCGCATTGCGGGGCGGAGCTGGACTGGTACCAAAATCCTTTTCCCACCGTTGACATTATCATTGAAATTCAGGGTAGAGGGATTGTTCTGATTAAAAGAAAGAACGATCCCATCGGATGGGCCATTCCGGGAGGTTTTGTCGATTGCGGAGAGTCCCTTGAGGAGGCAGCCATTCGCGAGGCCCGTGAAGAAACAGGCCTGCAGATCGAATTAAAGAAGCAGATGCATACCTATTCGGATCCGCGACGTGATCCGCGACACCATACCATTACGACGGTCTTCATCGGTGCCGCAGATGGGGTGCCCGTTGCGGCGGATGATGCCGGAGAAACCGGTATTTTTAATGAAAAGGAACTGCCGGAGCCCATTGTTTTCGACCACCGGCTGATCCTGCAGGATTACTTCAATCTCTCCAGGACCATAATTGATACGGATGTTTCGCCAGGTTGATGTTCAGGTACCGTGGATCGTCCGTTACCTCCATTCCCAGCCAGGGCGGCTTTATGATTTCTTCCGTTTCATCGTGCAGCTCGATTTCCGCCACCGTCAGGCCTCTGTTGGGGCCTTCAAATACATCAATTTCCCAGAGAATCCCGCCATACAAAACGTCGTAACGCGTTTTTTCAATTACCGGATACCGGCAGATCCGGTTCAGCATCTCCCGGGCATCGCACAGGGGAATTTCATATTCGTATTCGTATCGGGACAGGCCTTCCCGTCTTTTCTTGATGGTGAGAAAACCCTTCTCTCCGACGATGCGCACCCTTATGAGACTTGTCGCATCTTCTGCAATATAGCTTTGACAACACCATAATCCCCTGGTGTTGTCCTTTTTCCAGTTGTCATTTTTAACCAGAAATTTTCGTTCTGTTTCAATTCCCATGGTCCACCCTTCATTTTCCTTAAGCCACTTGAAATTAACGCCAAATCTTCTCCGTCAATCCCGAGTAACGCTCCATCTTTCGCGAAATCGCCCGGGCCAGAACATCCTTACTGCTGCAGACGGTCAGCTTTTCTCTCGCCCGTGTTATCCCCGTGTAGATGAGTTCACGGTTCAAAATGGGATTGTCCGATTCGGGAAGGAAAAGGAAAACCCGGTCGTATTCCGATCCCTGACTTTTGTGGACGGTCATGGCGAAGGCCGTTTCATGTTCGGGCAGCGCGTAAGGCGACAGCCTGCGGAATGCCCCCTTGGTTTCACGGAAACAGACGGAATGGCGTTCTTCTCCGCTGTCATCGGGAAGGACCAGTCCGATGTCGCCGTTGAACAACTGAAGGGCATAATCATTGTTCGTGACCATGAGGGCTCTCCCCGGATAGAGGATGCGGCTTGGATGAATACCCGATAACGCCTTCAGATGCTCTTCCATGAGACGATTCAAATGCATGGTTCCGAGCCGGCCGCCGCGGAGGGCGCACAAGATGCGAAAAGAATCAAACAACATGAATATCTCTTCAATATCGCAATATTTCGCTATACATCTTAAGTATTCATTGAGATATTTCCCGATCTCGGTTCCGACATAATTTTTCAACGCATGCGGATCAGGAATTTCCGCCAAGGTCAACACGTCGTCACCTGATTCGAGAAGGAAAAGGGCCTCATCGACATCGCCCATCATGACGGATTTTTTAAATTGTCCCAAAATACTTTCGTCCCGGATGCGATAATTCCGGGTCAGTTCGACCATGCCATCCGTCATACCGGATTCTTCCGGTTGAGCCGAAGCCGGCGCATCGATTCCCGTATATTGGCGGAACAGCTTCTGAAACCCTTGGGAGTAGCGATTTTTTTCGCCTGTCCCCATCATATCTTCCAGAACCGCTCCCGCTTCGATGGAGGACAACTGGTGGGGATCGCCCAGGAGAATCAAGCGGGATGGATGGGGGATGGCATCGAGAAGATGAGACATCATCGGTAAATCGATCATGGACGCTTCATCCACCACGACAATATCGCAGGGTAGGGGATTTGCCTCACTGTGCCGGTAGGACGTTCCATCGGCGCTGGAACCCAGGAGCCGATGCAGCGTCCATGATTGTTCCGGAATCAGGTTCTTGACCCATTCCGGGCAGTGCAGCGTCTGCTTGATCTTCGAAATCGATTCCTCAAGTCGAATGGCGGCCTTGGCGGTAGGCGCCGCCAGGATGATGCGAAATGACCTTGTTTCGTCAGCCGATTCCAGAAGAAAGGCCAATATCCGGGCGACGGCGGTCGTCTTGCCCGTCCCGGGGCTTCCCGATATGAGGCATAAATGCCGGGTTAAGGCAATAAACGCGGCGATGATCTGCCCTGGGGCGTGGCCGTCCGGTGAGATCGATTCCGGAAAAAGACGTTTCATCAGGGCATGGCATGTTTCCGGTTTGAATGAAGGGAGAAGGGGAATCATGTTCCCTGCCATGCTCCGGATACGATCGGCCACCCTGTTTTCATAGTTCCAATAACGGTACGTATATAAACGGTGGGCTTCGTCCAGAATCAGGGGCCGGAATTCGCCGGGACGACCGACAACCGGCGAGAGCCTGAGAACACGTTCCCATGCATCGATTTCGGGCGCAAGAAGGGGCGATTTCTCTCCGACTTGAAAGCTTTGTTTTTGACAGGAAGCGAGATTCAGGCAGATATGCCCCCCGGCGATAACATCGCTGACCAAAAGCGCCGCCAGGTACAGTTCAGGATCGGGCTTACCGTTCATTCTAAGCATAAAATCAGCAAATTGACGTGCCAGAGGGGTGTAATCGTGGTCTGCGTACCGGTTTATCGAATGGGTCATTTTAATCCTGCTTCCAAAGTAATCGGATTTCTCAATATTTTTTCAGGACCTCTTAAGATGAGCATCTTTATGATTTATATCTGAATTTCTGAAGATGGCAAATCAAACTTGCAACGGAGGATAAAAAAAGAAGGGAAGGGGGGCAGGTCTTGCTATTTGCCATCCTGTATAAGGAATATTCTTTATGGCTCGATCGATACGCATAGAATTTGAAGGTGGTTTTTACCATGTAACTTCCCGGGGGAATGCCCGGCAGGACATCTTTGCCGATATGGTCGAGCGCTATCAATGCCTTGTTTATGCAAATTGTCTTAGCGCAACCATTATCACCTCCTGTTAGAAATACCCCGGGCAAATCTCTCCCAGGGGACAAAGTCCGAAAGTTAATAGAAGAATCAGAAACAGATGAGGCATTCATGACGGAGAAGTCTGCCGCGCATCCTCCGCTCTTAGAAATATTCGAGGGCGTGGATCGAGACGACGGAATCCACGATGCGGTATATCGCTGGGGATATAAATTGAAGGACGTCGGCAATCACCTCGGTCTTCATTATTCGAGAGTTAATCAGATTGCAGAAAAAATGGCAAAAAGCAAGACCTGACCCCTAATGCAGTGCTTTCCGCGTGATTTCCCTTCTGGAGAGTTTGTCGTTGCCGGCTGTGGGAAATTTCTCCAGGAAAAAGGCCCTTTTCGGGCACTCGTAAGGGGAAAGTCTCTCCTGCAAAAGGGCTTTGAGACGATTCCAATCGTATTGATGCCGATTTACAGCTTCAATGATCAGGATCAGTTTTTCTCCCAACTTGGGATCCGGCATGGATGAGATGATAAACCGGTCGGAAATGACGTCGGCCAGCTTTTGTTCGATGACCTCCGGAGAATACTTGATGCCTCCCGAGTTGACAACATGGTCATAGCGACCGATGATTTCAAATTCGGTTTGACTGACCATCCTGACGATATCCGTTGTGCGAATCGGGTGGTCAGCAAGGGCCGGGGCGTCAATCATCAAACAGCCGTTTCCGTCCGTCGAAATGCTTACACCGGGGAAAACCCGGTAATATGGGGAGCGATCGGGCCCATTGAGCCTTCTTAAGGCGATGTGGGAAACGGTCTCCGTCATCCCGTAGGTCGCATAGATTTGATTGCCCAAAGGAGCCAGTTGCTTTTCGAGGTCCGGGGTTATGGGAGCGCCTCCGAGAAGAAGTTTCCCGATCCGCTCAATGCGACTTCTTCCGTCCGTCCGGTTCAGGATGGCCCGGGCTTGCAGGGGAACCATGGCGGAAAAATCGACGGAATCGTCATGGGAGAGAATCGCCTCCACCTGGGGGGAAACGGCGGTAAGCTTCAATCTGCCGGACATCGCCCGGACAATCATCATTTTTCCCGCAATATAATTCGCGGAAAGGCACAGCAGGGCTTTTTCCCCGGGGTGGACTTTCAGAAAGTCCAGCGTCATGGCGGCGCTGTTCAAAAAGAGATCCTTGCGAATCAGCAGAGTTGTTGGAGTCCCCGTGCTGCCGGATGTCCGGACGGCAACATCGGGTCGATCATTCATCCATGCGGAAAGAAACGTCCATAAGGCCTTTTCCCATTCGGGGGCCTGCGGATCCGTTTCTTTTTTCCGGGCCAATCGAATCAGGGTCGGGCGATCGTAATACGTATTATCGAGATGAAGACCGTCATTCATGGTACAAACCGGACAGGTCGAAATGGCCGGAAAC
>CAZIPU010000032.1:0-16017 GCA_964541005.1 uncultured Syntrophales bacterium
TTCTTGGCTCTGATGGAATTGATAATAAAGAAAATAATCACCGCCTTTTCCCAATCCCTGGACCGGTCAAAGTTGTCCATTCTTGTTTTGTATTTTTCCCACAGGGACGCCAGGGAGGCTTCATCGAGGCCCAGTATCTTTTCCGCAAGGTTTTCCAATGTATTTTCGATCATGGTTTTACTCCGATAGAAGATTGATTTCTTTCAATACCGGCATGAACAACGATTGTCAAACAGATTCAGAATACATGGATTGAAATGATGAAACCGGTATCTTCATCAGGATAAAAAGCTTGTTTTTTCAGATCATATCGATATAATCGGCGTGCCTTGTCGGGGAGGTTTTATTTTGAAATTAGGCGTCATTTCGGACACCCATTTAAATCGTTACGATGAACATTTCGAAAAAACCATTACACAGTATTTGAAAGATGCGGATTTAATCATCCATGCAGGGGATGTCGTTTCTCTGGCGGTTCTGGACATGTTCGGAAAAAGTAAATTAACGGTTGTTTGCGGAAACATGGATCCGATTTCTCTGCATAAGAAATATCCGGACAAACTCGTCATGGAGATAAACGGTTTCCGAATCGCGGTTATTCATGATATCAACAAAATCCGGGGTTGGGGTATGTCAGCCAACCTGGGCGATAAAATAAACCGTTTTTTTGGCCGGATTGACTGCCTGATTCATGGTCATACGCATGATCCGGCTATTTCCAAAACGGACGGGATCATCCTTTTTAATCCCGGATCGGCAACGAATAATCGTTATTTGCCGTTTAACACCCTGGGAATTGTTGAAATAAAGGACCGTATCGAGGTGGATGTCCTGGAAATTGCCTGATCGTATAATCATCATAAAAGAATTGGAGCATCGATGAAAGCGATATATGCGCCCTGGAGAATGTGCTATCTGAAATCCGACAAGCCGGATGGTTGTGTTTTCTGTAAAGATTCCCTGCGACAGGAGGATCTGATCCTGCTGGAGGGGAAGACGGCTTACGTAATGATGAACCTCTATCCCTACATCAACGGGCACCTGATGATCATTCCCTACAGGCATGTCTTCAAGTTGAACGATCTTTCGGCGGAAGAAAAACTGGAAATGTTTGAATTGGTGGATGTATCGGTAAAGGCGCTGGAGGAATGCCTTCATCCCGAAGGTTTCAATATCGGCATCAATCTGGGCAAGGCCGCCGGTGCGGGAGTAGACGACCATGTTCACATCCATGTCGTGCCCCGATGGATAGGAGATACGAATTTCATGACCATCATCGGCGAAGTGCGCGTCATTCCGGATGACCTGATCAAGACCTGGGAAAAACTTTTGCCGTATTTCAAGACTGTTTGTCGGGAGGATTCAATATGAAAGTCATCTATACGATTCTGGTCATGATTCTGATTCTCTTCGTGATTACCTTCTCTCTGGAAAACACGATTCCCATCAAATTGAAATACTACAATTTTTTTGACATCGAGTGGCCGACGTATATGCTGGTTTTTGTATCCTGCCTGGTCGGTGTTGTCTTTATGGGATGTATGGGCATTGTGGAACGGTTCCGCTTGAGCCGGACCATCGGCCATCTGAATAAAACCATTCGTGACCTGCGCAGGGAAGTCCGGAACTACGACGAAGCCAAAGCAGCGGACGATGACAAAAAATCAGAAGCACCATTCTGAGCCGTTAAAATTCATTACGGATCACAATCTGGGTAAACTGGCCAAATGGCTCCGCCTGATCGGCTACGACACGATCTGTCATGCAGGCAAGACCGATCAAGCACTCTGGATGAGGGCGCGTCAGGATGCGCGTATTCTGCTGACCCGCAGGAAAAACCTTCAATATTATCCGGAAGAAGTCAAAGCGGTTGTTTTGGAGGCGGAAACGGCAGACGGGCAGTTATCCGAACTGCTGGGTAAGCTTCGGATCGAACCGGGAAAGGGGGATTTCTTCCGTTACTGCGCTGTCTGTAATGTGCGGCTGAAGCGCATGGAAAAGAAAGATGCCCTGGATCACGTACCGCCCTACGTCCTGGAAACACAGGATCACTTTTATCTCTGTCCGACTTGTTTAAGAGTATATTGGCCGGGCAGCCACGTGGATCATATCCGGGAGACCCTCAGGAAGCACAATCTGCCTGATCTCCCTTGATTTTCGCGATGGCATGCTTCAAGGCGGGAAGAACCGTGGAGAGATTTTCCCTGACCCCTTTGGGACTGCCGGGCAGATTGATGATCAGGGAGGCTCCTCTGATTCCGGCAACAGCACGCGATATCATGGCATGAGGCGTGATACGGCCGCTTTCCCGTCGCATGGACTCGGCCATTCCCGGTATTTCCTTATCCAGCACCGGCAGGGTGGCATCGGGGGTGACATCCCGGGGACTGACGCCGGTTCCCCCGGTGGTCACGATTAAATCAATATTCTTTTCGTCAACATAGGTGAGGAGAGCGGAGCTGATGCGTTCCTTTTCATCGGGAACAATAACATACTCGGCAAATTGAAAACCGTTCTGTTCAAGAATACTGCGTATTTCCTGACCGCTCGTATCCAGTCTTTCCCCCCTGGAGCCCTTATCACTGACCGTGATAATGCCGAACGTAAACGACATGTTATGCTTCTTCCTTTTCCTTTTTCGACTCGGCGATGATTTTTTCCGCCAGATGGGCCGGGACTTCCTCGTAATGAGAAGGCGTGTAGGTAAACGTTCCCCGGCCGCTGGTCATGGATGTCAGATCCGGCGCGTACTTCAGAATTTCCGCAAGGGGTACCTGGCCTTTGACAATCTGGTTGGATCCCTTTGAATCCATTCCCAGAACGCGCCCGCGACGGCTGTTCAAATCGCCGATCACATCTCCCATGTACTCGTCGGGAATTTCGATTTCGATGTTGACAATGGGTTCCAGCAGAATCGGCTGGCAGGCCATCACGCCCTTTTTGAAGCCCATGGAACCGGCGATTTTGAAAGCCATTTCCGACGAATCGACCGTGTGGTAAGACCCATCAACCAGGGATACTTTAAAATCGACAAATGGATAACCGGCAACAACGCCTTCATCCATTGCTTCGACAATTCCCTTCTCAACGGCAGGGCGGTATTGCTGGGGGATCACGCCGCCGACGATTTTGTCGACAAACTCGAATCCGCCACCCCTGGGCAGGGGCTCGATGTCGAGCCAGCAGTCGCCGAACTGTCCGCGGCCCCCGGACTGCTTTTTATAGCGCCCCTGGACGTTCGTCTTTCCCTTGATGGTTTCCTTGTAGGGTACCCGCGGGGTTTTCAGGTTCACTTCCACACCGAACTTTCGTTTCATCTTTTCCATATTGACTTCGATGTGCACCTGTCCCATACCGGAAATGATCATTTCCTTCGTCTGTTCGTCCCGGTGGAACGATAACGTCGGATCTTCTTCAACCAGACGATTGATTGAAGAGACGATTTTTTCTTCATCGCCCCTGGATTTGGGCTCGATGGCAAAGGAAATAATGGTGGGAGGAATCTCGATTTTATCGAAAACGACAGGATTCTTTTCGGAACAGATGGTATCGCCCGTGAAGGTGTCCTTCAACTTCGATAAGGCGGCAATGTCGCCGGGGATAAGCTGCTCCGCGGGCTTCTGGCTTTTTCCCTCCAGGTAAGAGATATTCCCTGTTCTTTCCGTTACTTTACGGGTTGAATTATAAAAATTCCCGTCGGAGGTCAGCGTGCCGGAGTAGACCCGGAAGAGGGTAAGTCTGCCCGCATACGGATCGGCGATGGTTTTGAACACCAGAGCGGAAAACGGCGCCGATTCTTCGGGGATTCTCTCTTCTTTCTCATCCCCCGCAGGTTTGTTTCCAATGACCTTGCCGCGATCAACGGGCGACGGGAGGCATTTAACGATGAAGTCCATGAAAGGACCGATACCGATATTCTTGATTGACGATCCGCACAGTACGGGATAGAGAGATCCGGAAGCAACGCCTTTCTGCAGCCCCGTTTTTAAATCTTCATCCGACAGTTCCCCATTTTCCAGGTACTGTTCCATTAATGCCTCGTCCGATTCGGCGATGTCTTCCACCATCGCTTCACGGTATTTGTCAACATCGTCTTTCATCTCGGCCGGAATATCCGTAAATTGATACGTTCCTTTCTGATCGTCAAAAATCATGGCTTTCAAAGACACCAGATCAACGATTCCCTTGAAGGAATTCTCTTTGCCGATCGGGAGGAAAACGGGCGTGCCCTTTTTCCCAAGCAGTGCCTGGATGCTGTCAAAAGCCTTGCCGAAGTCCGCCCGCTCCCGGTCCATGCGGTTGATAAAGATGACCCGCGGAAGTTTGAACGCGTCGGCATATTCCCAGTTCTTAATGGTCTGAAATTCCACGCCGCCCACGGCGTCGATGACGACGATGGCACTGTCAGCCACCCGAAGGGCATTTTTAGTATCGAAGGAGAAGTTGGAGTCGCCCGGAGTGTCCAGGATATTGATTTTATGCTTGTCCCATTCGAAAAAATTGACGGCGGTGCTGATCGAAATATGCCGTTTTTGTTCTTCAGGTTCGAAGTCCATGGAGGACGTTCCCTCATCAACTCGCCCGGGCCGGTCCGATTTACCGCTTACATAAAGAAATGACTCACACAGGGAGGTTTTCCCGGTACCTCCATGCCCGACGATGACAACATTTCTGAGGGTCGTTGAATCGTACTTTGCCATGAAAACTCCTTTCTGGTAAAAAACATCACAAGCTTTATTGTATCGCGCGTGTTTAGC
Organism: uncultured Syntrophales bacterium; assembly: GCA_964541005.1. Classification (GTDB taxonomy): domain Bacteria; phylum Desulfobacterota; class Syntrophia; order Syntrophales; family JAAYKM01; genus JAAYKM01. Next base: position 4,758 of record CAZIPU010000032.1, read on the forward strand.
GCAATATGCCGGACAAAGTCAAGACAATTTTCCGGAACGCAACGGTGTGAAGAGCTTAAAAAAACAGGCTTTCGACGGGTGACATCCGGAGTAAATTGGGTTGACTTAAAGCGGGGATACCAGTATAAGAGCTTTCCAAATGAAGAACGGGGCAAATTCAACATTATTCCATACAGTTCACTTCTTTGCAGGCAGCTGTTTGCCTTATTTCCTCGCATAGGTGATTCCATGTTCGGTTATCTCATCAAAAAAATTATAGGCACGCAAAATGACAGGGATATTAAAAGGTTATCACAGATCGTCCAGGAAGTCGGTCGCCACGAAGCGGCCCTGAAAAGCCTCCCGGACGATCAATTGAAGGCGAAAACGGCGTTCTTCAAGGAAACGCTTTCCCGGGGCGCCTCCCTCGACGATATCCTGCCCGAAGCCTTTGCCGTTGTCCGGGAAGTGGCCGTCCGGACGGTCCATATGAGACCCTTCGACGTGCAGGTTATCGGCGGCTTGGTCCTGAACGAAGGCAAAATTGCGGAAATGAAAACCGGAGAAGGAAAGACCCTGGCCGCAACACTTCCCCTTTATCTCAATGCCCTCGAAGGAAAGGGCGCCCATCTGGTTACGGTGAACGACTATCTGGCCGGGCGGGATGCCGAATGGATGGGCCCGATTTACCGTTTTCTGGGTCTGTCCGTCGGGGTTATCGTTCATGGAATGGATGATTCGGAAAGAAAAGCGGCCTATGGCGCCGATATTACCTACGGCACGAACAATGAATTCGGTTTTGATTACCTGCGCGATAACATGAAATTCAGCCTGGACGATTATGTACAGCGGGAATTCAACTATGCAATCGTCGATGAGGTGGACAGCATTCTGATCGATGAAGCCAGGACCCCGCTGATCATATCCGGCGCCTCCGAGGAATCGACGGACAAGTATTACCGGATCAATCAGGTCATTCCGAATCTCCGGAAGGAGAAGGATTACACGGTCGACGAAAAATCGAGGACCGTTGTTTTGACCGAAGAAGGGGTCGCCCGGGTCGAAGGATTTCTCAAGGTGCAGAATCTCTACGAGGCGAAAAACATCGAGATTCTCCATCACGTGAACCAGGCCCTGAAGGCCCATACCCTGTTCAAAAGAGATGTGGATTATCTCGTCAAGGACGGCCAGGTCATTATCGTCGATGAATTCACGGGGCGCGTCATGCCCGGGCGCCGTTACAGCGACGGTCTTCACCAGGCCCTGGAAGCCAAGGAAAAGGTCAAAATCGAGCGGGAGAACCAGACCCTGGCCTCGATCACCTTCCAGAATTATTTCCGCATGTATTCCAAGCTGGCGGGCATGACCGGTACGGCCGATACGGAAGCGGCCGAATTCAAAAAGATCTACAACCTGGACGTTGTCGTGGTGCCGACGAACATGCCCATGATCCGGGAAGACCACTCCGATGTGATCTACAAGACGGAAAAAGAGAAATTCAACGCCGTCATTGAAGAGATTCAAGAACTCAACCGGCAGGGACGACCCGTCCTGGTGGGAACCATCTCCATCGAAAAATCGGAGCTCCTCAGCAAATATCTGAGCCGAACCGGCATCAATCACCATGTGCTGAACGCCAAGAACCACGAGAAGGAAGCGGAGATCGTTGCGAATGCCGGACAGAGGGGCATGGTGACCATTTCGACCAACATGGCGGGACGCGGGACGGACATCAAGCTGGGGGAAGGCGTGGCCGAATTGGGAGGCTTACACATTCTCGGAACCGAACGGCATGAGAGCCGCCGTATCGACAACCAGTTGCGGGGCCGTTCGGGACGCCAGGGTGACAAGGGTTCTTCACGATTCTTTTTATCGTTGGAAGATGATCTGCTGCGTATTTTCGGCGCGGAAAAAATTTCGTCGGTCATGGATCGCCTGGGGATTGAGGAAAACCAGCCCATCGAACATAAATTCATTTCAAAAGCCATCGAAAACGCCCAGAAAAAGGTCGAGGGCCAGAACTTCGAAATCCGCAAACATCTTCTTGATTACGATGATGTCATGAACAGGCAGCGCCAGGTCATCTACGAGCAGCGGAAAAAAGTCCTCAAGGGGGAAAACCTATGGAAGGACGTGGAAGAGATGCTGGAAGAGGTGGCGGAAAATCTGGCCGATGAGTTTGTCGATGAAAAAGCCCATCCCGAAGACTGGAACCTGAAAGCCATGGATGACATGATTTTCAAGCAGTTTTCGCTGAAGACGAATTATGCGGCTTCGCCGGTCGAACAGAGAAACAAGGCTGTTCTGACCGACGACCTGATTACCGCGGTGAAAAATCTGTTACGTGCGAAGGAAACGGAATTCGGAACGCCTCTGATGGATTATCTGATCAAGGTTATCATGCTCCAGACGATCGACACGCACTGGAAAGACAACCTGCTGGCCATGGATCACCTGAAAGAGGGGATCGGGCTTCGCGGTTACGGTCAGAAGGATCCCGTCCGCGAATATCAGAAAGAAGGCTACGACATGTTCATGGACATGGTGTATCGTATCAAGGAAGACACGCTGGAGAAACTGTGCATGGTCCGGATTCAGCGGGAAGAAGAAGTCGAAGAAATGCAGTCGAAACAGAAACAGGATTACGTCATGAATCGGGGGGAAGAACCCGCCGCACCCGCGACCGTGAAAAGAGGGAGCGAAAAAATCGGCCGCAACGATCCCTGTCCCTGTGGGAGCGGGAAGAAGTACAAGAAATGCTGTGGTCAGGCATAGTTCAGAAGGAGTAATACAATGGATCGAGAATTCATGGTTCCGGGTTTTCTGGCAAATGGCATGTGTTGTGGAATCAAGGAAGACGGCCGGAAGGACCTGAGCCTGATTTTTTCCACGCAAAAGGCCACCGCCGCCGGAGTTTTTACAAGAAATGCCTTCAAGGCGGCTCCCGTTCTGCTGGATATGGAAAGGATCAAACGGGGTGAGGGACAGGCCATTGTTGTGAACAGCGGCGTGGCCAATGCGGCCACCGGCGAAGAAGGATTGCAGGATGCCCGTCGCATCTCGGCCGTTACATCGAATCAATTGAGGATTCCCGACGAATTGGTCTATGTCGCCTCCACCGGGGTGATCGGCCACCGGGTTCCCGTCGATAAAATTGAAAGGGCCATGCCGGAGCTGGTATCGGGCTTGAAGGAAACGGGAATCGCCGAGGCGGAGGAGGCGATCATGACGACGGACAAGATGCCCAAAATCGCCCTCTCAAAAGCCCTCATCGATGGCAGGGAAATCACGGTTTGCGGCATGGCCAAAGGTGCCGGTATGATCGAACCCAACATGGCGACCATGCTCTCTTTCGTTCTCACCGATGCAACGTTTGAAAGGGATACTTTAGATAAAGTTTTCAGAAGTGCCGTGGATAAAAGCTTCAACGCCATAACCGTCGACGGCTGCATGAGCACCAACGATACAGCCCTCATTCTGGCCAACGGAAAAGCGGGGGGGAAGCCTGTCCGCAGTGCGGGGAATCTTAAAATATTCAAAACAATGCTGCATAATGTCCTGTCGGAACTGTCCTACCTGATGGTCAAGGACGGGGAAGGGGCGACCAAGGTCATCGAATTCTGCGTGGAAGAGGCGAAAAACGCTGCGGAAGCAAGAAAAATTGCCTATGCCGTGGCCAATTCAAATCTTGTCAAAACCGCCTTCTATGGAGGGGATCCGAATTGGGGGCGGATCATTGCGGCCGTCGGGACCGTCAATGAAAACATTCCCGTCGATGCCGTCAAGGTCCGTTTCGATCAGGTGCCCATTTTCGAGGACGGGCACGGCGTCACGGGGTTCGAATCGGAATTGAAAGAAATCATGGCCTCTCCCCGGATCCGCGTCCGTATCCAAATGGGCATGGGAAAGAAAGAATTCAGGCTCCTGTCGTCCGATCTAAGTCACGAATATGTCACCATCAATGCCCACTATCACACATAGCTTAACCTTGCGAAAAGGGCTCTGATAGCCCAACCTTTTCGCTTGATCATTACCCTAGGATGTGGTAAGAGCGCACAAACTTCACACATTCCCAGTAAATACGGCGTGTTGTTTTCTCAACGGGGAGAAAATTGATCCGTAGTCATCTGGAATGGAGGAAAAAACACAAAAAGAAGGAGTATCGAGTATGGCAAACATTTCCATGAAGCTGCTGTTGGAAGCCGGGGTCCACTTCGGGCACCAGACGAACAAGTGGAATCCCAAAATGAAACCTTACATTTTCGGGGCAAGAAACAACATCTACATCATCGACCTGCAGCAGACCGTCGGGTTGTTCCAGTCGGCTTATCAGTTCATCATCAACACGGTGGCGGAAGGCGGTGATCTGCTTTTTGTCGGGACGAAGAAACAGGCCCAGGAGGCAATCCGGGAAGAGGCCACGAAATGCGGCATGCCCTATGTCAGCCAGCGCTGGCTGGGCGGAATGCTGACCAATTTCGGGACCGTCAAAAGAAGCATCGATCGCTTGAATTATCTGGACAAGATGTTTTCCGACGATTCGATCAAGGCTTTCCCCAAGAAGGAAATCCTGATCCTTCAGAAGGAGAAGGAAAAACTGGAAAAGATTCTGGGTGGAATCCGGTCCATGAAGGGTCACCCGTCGGCATTGTTTATCGTTGATCCGAAACGTGAGGATATTGCCGTCAGCGAAGCGAAGAAGTTGAATATTCCCATCGTGGCGATTGTGGATACGAACTGCGATCCGGACGATATCGACTATATCATTCCCGGCAATGACGATGCGATCCGCGCGATCAAGCTCTTTTCTTCAAAATTCGCCGAGGCCGTTACCGAAGGGAAAAAGAGATTCGAGGAAAGAATTCAGGCGGAAAGCAACAAGGAAATCACCGCTGAAGAATTCAGTACGGAGAACCCGGACCTCGAATCGGATGTGCCCGAAAGTGTGGAAACGAAAGAGGAAGTGCCGGGAGATCTCGATAACGGCGAGTATTGATCGGGATGTGAACAGCGGAAGCCGGTTCACGTCAGCGGAGGCTGGTTCAATTTGGAACATACATCTACCGAATACGCTGGACATGTTTCAGGTATTGGTAAAGTGAGGAGGATATAACATTGAATATTACATCGGCAATGGTCAAAGATTTAAGGGACAAAACGGGTGCCGGGATGATGGATTGCAAGGAAGCCCTGAGTGCATCCGATGGGGATTTTGATAAGGCGATCGATTTTCTCCGCAAGAAGGGCCTTTCCGCAGCGACGAAACGGTCATCGAAAGCGGCAAAAGACGGCACCATCACGACCTATATTCATATGGGCGGAAAGATTGGCGTAATGGTTGAGCTTAACTGTGAAACCGATTTCGTAGCCAAAACGGAGAATTTCCAGAACCTGGCGAAAGATATTGCCATGCAGGTGGCCGCAACCAACCCGACCTATGTCAATTCAACCGAAATTCCCCCGGAAATTCTGGAAAGGGAAAAGGAAATTTACAGAAGCCAGCTCCTTGCCGAGAAGAAACCGGAGAAAATCTGGGATAAAATCATCGAAGGCAAGTTAAACAAATTTTACGAAGAAGTCTGCCTGGTCAATCAGAAATTCATCAAGGATGACAGCATGTCCGTTGAAACGCTGATCAACAACATGATCGCCAAGACGGGAGAGAACATCATCATGAGAAGGTTCTGCCGTTTCCAGCTTGGTGAAGAAATTAAGAAATAAATGAATTCATCGAGGTACAAGCGCGTACTGATCAAAATGAGCGGCGAGGCCATGATGGGTAAGCGCTCATTCGGCGTTGATCCCGAGATGGTGGGAGCGATCGCCGCGGAAATCAGGGAGGCCCTGGATCTGGGCGTTCAGATTGGCGTGGTGATCGGCGGCGGCAATATTTTCCGGGGCGTTGAAGTGAGCGCAAAGGGCATGGACCGCACGTCGGCCGATTATATGGGCATGCTCGCCACCATGATCAACAGCCTGGCCCTGCAGAGCGCCCTGGAAAAGTTGGGTGTCGTGACACGGGTGCAATCGGCAATCGAAGTCAAGGAGGTTGCGGAACCCTATATACAGAGAAGGGCGGTTCGTCACCTGGAAAAAGGACGGGTTGTCATATTCGGAGGCGGGACGGGGAATCCCTATTTTACGACGGATACGGCGGCGGCTCTCAGGGCCCTGGAAATAAAAGCGGATGTCCTTATGAAGGCAACCAAGGTTGACGGCATATATGACAGAGATCCTGTCGTTTGCAAGGACGCGGTTTTTTTCGACCGGATCAGTTTCACGGATGTGCTGACAAAAAACCTGAAGGTCATGGATGCGACGGCGATTTCACTGTGCCGGGATAATAACCTCACCGTCCTGGTTTTCAATCTGTTGAAGGAAGGCAATATCAAGCGCGCCATTTCCGGTGAGCGGGTGGGAACAATAGTCGGAGGATAAACGATGACGGAGTTGATTTTCGAAGAGCTTAAAGACAACATGGACAAGGCCCTTTCCGCCTTGGAAAAGTCCTTCAGCAAGGTCCGGACGGGTCGCGCATCGCTTGCCCTGCTCGACGGCATCAAGGTGGATTACTACGGTACCGCAACGCCCCTCAACCAGGTGGCGACGCTGTCCGTACCCGAAAGCAGGCTGATCGTCATATCGCCCTGGGACAGCAGTGTCATCGGCTTGATCGAAAAGGCGATTCAGAAATCCGACCTCGGTTTAACGCCCAGCAACGACGGAAAGGTGATTCGTCTGGCTATTCCCCCCCTGACGGAAGAAAGACGGAAAGACCTGGTCAAGGTCGTAAAGAAAATGTCGGAAGAAAGTAAGGTCAAAATCCGCAATATCCGTCGGGATGCCAATGAACAGTTGAAAGAATTGAAAAAAGACAACACCATTTCGGAAGATGAACTTTACGATCATCAGGAAGAGGTCCAGAAAACGACAAACAAGTACATCGAAAAAGTCGACCAGGTGCTGGCCTTGAAAGAAAAGGAAATTCTGGAAATCTGATCCGCCTGTTGTGATTCGGCATACATAGGGGAAGTGCTCAACTTCCCCATTTTTTTTGTCTGTTTGGAAATTCGCCGGGATGGTGATTTGTATCAAAGTGTGTTATGGAAAATCACTTTCAAAATAACCAAAGGCCTATGCCGGAAAAGAAAACGCGGATGCCCGACCATATCGCCATCATCATGGATGGAAATGGGAGATGGGCCAAAAAGCATGCCTTAGGCCGGATTGCCGGCCACAAGAAGGGGGCGGAGGCCGTCAGGACCGTCACCAGAACGTGCCGTGAGTTGGGGGTGAAATACCTGACACTATACGCCTTTTCCGTCGATAACTGGTCCAGGCCGTCCGGGGAAGTCGATGCCCTGATGAAGCTTCTGGCCCGGTATCTGAAATCGGAATTGGCGGAAATGCAGCAAAACGGGATCCGTTTAAATATCATCGGAGATGTCGGGCGATTCAAAACATCGGTGAGAACAATCATTAATGAGGTCTGTCAAAAAACCGAAGGAAATCAAGGCATGGTCTTAACCCTGGCTTTGAATTACGGAGGCCGCGAGGATATCACCGATGCGTTGAAACGGCTCCTGAAAGACGTCCGTTCCGGCCGGTTCAAAGACGAAGACCCTGACCAAGAAGCCTTTTCGCAATACCTGGCGACGGCTGGTATGCCCGATCCGGATCTGTTGATCCGTACCAGCGGCGAATATCGTCTGAGCAATTTCATGCTCTGGCAGGCCGCCTATACGGAGTTCTATTTCACCGAGGTTTTGTGGCCCGATTTCGGCAAAACGGAGCTCCTGTCAGCCATTGAAGATTATCGGAAAAGAGAAAGAAGGTTCGGACTGACAAGTGAACAGATCCGGGAAGGCTCATCAGCATAAATCATGAATGCATCGCATATCCATCGCTGGATTACCGCAGTCATTGCCGTTCCCATCCTCTTCATATCCATTTACATGGGTTCGGAAACGCTTTTCGCCGCACTCATCGGCATCGTCATTTTTCTTGCGTCCTGGGAATACGAAAAAATTATCTCGCTTCCTCATCGGACGCGGCACAGATGGGAATTCCTTCTCTTCGGTTTGATGATCGCGTTGCTTGCCTACTTCCGGGATCTGCAATATTTATACGTATGTACCGGTCTTTTCAGCATCGCCATGATTCTATGCGATTTGTTCCGAATCCGGAAATCCGGGCAGACCCCGCATATTGAGCTGCTGTCGAAATACATCCTCGGTTTGCTGTATATACCGGTTTTAATGTCCTATTTCATCCTGATAAGAGGATTTGAAGCAGGGGCGACATGGATCATCTTTATACTGGTTTTGGCTTTCTCCGGGGACATCGCTGCTTTCTACACGGGGAAGACTTTCGGCAGAACCAAGTTATTACCCGCCGTCAGCCCGAATAAAACCGTCGAGGGCGTGATCGGCCTGGTCATTGGCAGCATGGTAGCCTCGGTTATCTTCAGGCAGATTTTCTTTCCGGAGTTGCCTGTCGTTCATATTCTCTGTATTTCCTTTTGGGGGAGCATGATCGGGCAGCTGGGGGATCTCTTCGAATCGGAGCTAAAACGGGGGGCGGGCGTAAAAGATTCCGGCGGTTTGTTGCCGGGTCATGGGGGCATTCTGGACCGGATAGATTGTCTGCTGTTTATCGGTCCGGTTGTTTATTATTATGTGGCGTATATCATAAACTAGCATGAAAAATATTTCCGTACTGGGATCAACCGGATCCATCGGCGTCAATACCCTGAATGTGGTCAGGTGTCACCCGGCTGAATTTCGTGTCAGGGGGCTGGCAGCCGGTGAAAATATTTCCCTTCTTAAGGAACAGATTCTCGAATTCAAACCCGGGCTGGTATCGGTCGCCACGGAAAAACTCGCACGGGACCTGGCGGCGTCTTTGCCATCCACACAGGACCTAAGAATTCTATACGGGCAGGAAGGATGCATCGATGTCGGCACCCTTGCTGATGCGGAGCTGGTGGTCTCCGCGATCGTCGGATCCTCGGGGCTTCTTCCGACTCTGAAGGCCATAGAAAAGGGGAAAGACATTGCCCTGGCAAACAAGGAAACCCTTGTCATGGCCGGTGAACTGGTGATGCAGGCGGCCAGGAAAAACAAGGTTCGCATTATTCCGGTAGACAGCGAGCACAGCGCTGTTTTCCAATGTCTTAAGGGTTACAGGAACAGAGATGTCAGACGGATCATTCTGACGGCATCGGGGGGGCCATTCTGGGGAAGAACCGCGGCAGACATGTGCCGGGTGACGCTCGAAGAAGCCTTGCAGCATCCCCGGTGGAAGATGGGAAAGAAAATAACCATTGATTCCGCGACGATGATGAATAAGGGACTTGAAATTCTGGAAGCAAAATGGTTATTTGACGTGGGACTTGACATGATAGACGTATACATACATCCGCAGAGTGTTGTCCATTCCATGGTTGAATACCATGACGGTTCCGTCATGGCACAATTGGGGATAGCCGACATGAAAGTGCCCATCGCCTACGCCTTATCCTATCCGAGGCGCATGAAAACGTCGGATAGTGAATTCCTCAGCCTTCCCGATATCCGACATCTTAAATTCTACAGGGCTGATCAGGGTCAATATCCTGCGATTAGATTGGCTTTTCAGGCCGGTCGTGAGGGTGGTACGATGCCTGCGGTCATGAATGGCGCCAACGAACGGGCCGTCTGCGCTTTCTTGAATAAACAGATTTCCTTTCATGAAATTGTGACGTTGACGGAGGAGGTCATGTCCGTTCACCGCGTTCGGCAAAAACCCTCCATCGACGAGATCGTCAAGGCCGACATGTGGGCGAAAGAGAAGATGGAAACCCTTATAGAAGAGAGGATGGATCATTGTTAGGCATAAGTATCGTATCGTTAATCATTTTGCTTGGTGTCCTGATATTTGCGCATGAAATCGGGCATTTCCTGGCAGCCAAATATTGTGGTGTCAAGGTGCTGAAATTCTCTCTGGGTTTCGGTCCCCGCCTTATCGGCAGAAAATGGGGGGAGACGGAATACCTGATTTCGGTTTTTCCCCTGGGGGGGTATGTCAAGCTCCTGGGAGAATCCGAAACCGAGGAGATTGCCGAATCGGATCTCAATCGTTCCTTTTCCAGCCAGTCCGTCCTCCGCCGAATGGCCATCGTCGCCGCCGGCCCCGTATTCAATTTCGTTCTGGCCATCCTGATTTTCACCTGCGTCTATATGTACGGCGTCCCCGTTCTGATGACGAAAATTGGCGATATTCAAAAGGATTCCCCCGCTTTTTCAAGCGGCATTGCCAAAGGGGATGTCGTGACCAGAATAAACGGCAGGGATATCCGCAAATGGGAAGAGCTCTCTGAAATGGTTACGGGAAGTAAGGGCGCGCCGTTAACATTCGAATTAAAGAGAGAGTTACGGACTTATTCTGTCCTGATCAAGCCGACGTTGCAGAAGACGAAAAATCTTTTCGGAGAGGATGTGGAGAGTTATAAAATCGGGGTCATGCCGGCGGAAGCGTTTTATACGGAACGGCGAAACCCCGTATCGGCCCTGGGGGAGGGTATGAAACATACCTGGCTGATTACGAAGATGACCCTGCTTAGTCTTTACAAGATGATGGAAGGCGTTATTTCGCCGAAGAATCTGGGAGGACCGATCCTCATCGCCCAGATTGCCGGGAAGCAGGCCCAGGAAGGGGTTATTCCCTTTTTATTTTTCATGGCTTTATTGAGCATTAACCTGGGTGTTCTGAATCTGCTTCCCATACCGGTTCTGGATGGAGGGCACCTCCTTTTTTTCCTCATCGAAGTCGTAAAGGGAAGTCCCGTCAAACCCAAATGGCGGGAATTTGCCCAAACCATCGGGTTCGCCATTTTGATCATACTGATGATCTTTGTCTTTTATTTTGACCTTACAAGGACTTAGATAATATACGATGAATACGCTTGCCATTGATACGTCGGGGAAATCTGCCGGTATCGCCATTTTGTCCGACCATGCCGTTTTATACGAAATTTATCTGAATACCGGCTTGAATCACTCCCTGATTCTGCTGCCCGAATTGGATCGGGCACTGAAATCACTCAATCTGGAACTGAAGGATCTGGATCTTCTTGTCACGACCACGGGTCCCGGATCGTTCACAGGACTTCGCATCGGCCTCAGCACTGTAAAGGGCCTGGCCTTGAGTCTGCAAAAACCTCTGGTCGGCGTTTCGACACTTGAGGCGCTGGTGCAGAATATCTGTGCGGAGGATATTTTGATCTGCCCGGTTCTGAACG
>CAZIPU010000033.1:0-2428 GCA_964541005.1 uncultured Syntrophales bacterium
GCCCTCTTCAGACAGCGTAATCAGCTGGACATTGTACCCCACCCAATTTTGCCCCTTCCAGACGGCTTTCTCGGCAATGATCTGCATTTTGGGTTGAAAATCCGGTGTCATGAAATAAAGGGAGACGCCCTGAATCAGTCCCGTTTCCGGGTTGTACAGATTGAAATTATAGATGCTGTGCTTCCCCCGGTACCAGATCTGTTCCTGCTTGAAACTGCCCCGTGCTTCCTGCTTTTTGATTTCGACATATTTGATGTGATCTGCCTTCCGGTTGGCGATTGGCGTAACCCATTCACTGAAAAAAAACAGGCCGATACTGATTGCACAGGCGGCGAGAAAAATCGGGAAGGCGATGCGGTACAGACTGATGCCGTTGGCCTTCATGGCGGTGATTTCGCTGTTCCGGGAAAGGGTGCTGAGTGCGATCAGGGTGGCAATCAGGACTGCCGCCGGAAGGGTCAGGGAGACGATCATGGGGATCTGATAAACGATAAAGGAGAGCATCTGACTGACGGATGCGTGATTGCTGATGAAGAGTTTCAACCGTTCAAAAAAATCGATGATGATGAACAGGGAAATGAAAAGACACATGATCATGAACAGGAACCGGAGAAATTCTTTCAGGATATACCGGTCGATGATTTTTATCGGCATGGCTCTTCCGTAACCTCCTTGAACAGGGAGAAGAGTTGATTCAAAGTGAACAGGAAACGGCTTGGCATGGCGGCCCTTTCAATTTCGGCCGGAATGCGGGATAAAGGACGACAGGCGTTTCTCCCGGGCGGACATGATAAAAATAAAGCCCCCTGCGAACAGGAAAAGCAGCGTTGTCCCGGCTGCGCCGATGATGGGGGAGAGTTTGCCCATTTCAACCAGGGAATCGCTTCCCAGTTGCAGCAGATAATAGACCAGGATAATGCAGAGACCGACCACAAAACCGCGGGCTTTGGCCGAGCGCTGGGGCCGAATGGCCAGGGGCAGACCCAGGAGTCCGAAGATGAGGCACGAAAAAGGAACCGTAATTTTCCCGTAGAGTTCCGTCATCATTTCCCGGGCGAGTTTTTTCTTCACCCCGCTTTTTTTCAGCTCTGCCGCGAGTTCTCCGAAGGTCATTTCCCGGCTGGCCTTCTTGGCAGGGCCGGAGAGGCTTGAACCGATAGCCAGATTGATATCGTAGGTCTTGAAAATCATCTGCCGGTAACTGGCATGACGGAAGTCCGTATTCGACGAAATGCCCCTCTCCAGCCGCAGGTTCAGCGAGAGATTCTGCGGGTCGGAAACCAGGTAGGCTCTCCTGGCAAAGATGGTGGCGGGCTCCTGGCCCGGCCTGCGATCGGATATGATGACCCCTTCCAGGTAATCCCCGCTTTGGGGGATCTTGTCGGCGTAGATCAGAATGCCCTGGAAGTCGTCGTTGAAAACTTTCTCCTGGATTCCGACGCTTGCCTTCTGCTTTGTGATCGCAAAGAGAAGATTCTTGGTCGACGTGTTCCCCATGGGAACCAGGAAGAAAGACATGATTGCCGTGCCGGCAAATGCGGCAAGGGAAAAAAGCATGACGGGCATCAGCAACTGGTACAGGCCGATTCCTGCCGATTTCATCACCGTGATTTCGTTATCGTTGGAGAGACGTCCCACGCCGATCAGGATGGCGATCAACAGGGAAATCGGGATGGTATAGACCAGCAGGGACGGCATCAGGAAAGTGATCAGCTTGAAAACATCGAGGAAACTCACCCCCTTGTTCACCATCAGATCCATCAGGCGCAGGGCCTTCCCCATGAGGAGCACAAAGGTCAGAATCAACAGAATCAGACCGAAGGGCAGGGATATTTCTTTCAGCAGGTAGCGATGAATAATTTTGTTCATAATCCTGATTTTTATTGGCCGGTAAATCGTTCCCACGGACTATATGCGTCAAAGGTTTTTTTAACAACAGGAAATTGCCGGGTCGTTTTCGACAGAACACGAATGGATTGCAAAAACCGGCGAAATGTGCAAGAAAAAAAGCGCATTGTCTTCACAGTGCTTCTCGATATGAGAAACACGGGCTGGAATAATTTGGAGAAGAAAAAATGATCGATCTGCATACCCACTCCATCTTCAGCGATGGGGAACTGATTCCTTCGGAGTTGGTCAGAAGAGCTGCCGACAGGGGTTATCGTGCCCTGGCCATTACCGACCATGCCGACCTGTCGAATATTGACCTGATCGTGCCGCGGATGATTAAGGTGTGCAGACAGTTGCGGGAAGAAGGAGGCGTCTGGGTGATACCCGGCATCGAACTGACCCACGTACCCCCGCGGTATATCGGCGAGCTGGCCGCAGAAGGCCGGCGACTCGGGGCCGAAATCATCGTCGTTCATGGTGAAACCATCGTGGAACCGGTCATGGAGGGGACAAATCTGGCGGCCGTCATGGCGGACAT
>CAZIPU010000033.1:2528-11924 GCA_964541005.1 uncultured Syntrophales bacterium
AAAGAGATCCGGAGCATGTTCCGTAACTCGGAGCGGCTCGTGGAGCAGCATAAACATTAATGCCATCGCGGCGGTATCGAAACCGCCGCGTCCATGACTATCCGGATGCGGGAACATCCGTTCCTCCCGGCGAATCAGGGGACCTTCCGTTTTTTCCCCATCTCTTTTCATCAAGTGCCGGGAGCCTTTATCCGATACAGAATTATTCAATTGAGCGGCCTTGACAGGGTATGGGGGGATAACTATATTACGGACGGATTTGGCGACCGGGCCGCAAAAGCGAGGGAAGAAAGAGAACGACCATGGAAGATCTGATCGTAAAAATATTCAAGGAAAGCTGTCACATTAAAGAAATTTTTATCAATGACAACTTGTCCCGCATGGTGGGAATCATCGAAGCGGTCAGGAAATGCCTTGAACAGGGTAATAAGCTTCTCATTTTTGGAAACGGCGGCAGTTCCTCGGATTCCCAGCATCTGGCGGCGGAGTTCGTAAACCGTTTCCGGATCGAAAGGCCGCCCCTGCCGGCCATATCCCTGGCAGCGGACAGCGCCGTTATAACCAGCATCGGAAACGATTATGACTTTTCTGAAATATTCAGTAAGCAGATCCGGGCCATCGGTCAGCCTGGCGATGTCGCCTGGGGATTGAGCACGAGCGGTAAGTCGCCGAACGTCGTGAAGGGGCTCGAGACAGCGCGGAAAAACGGGTTGGTCACCGTCGGTTTCTCCGGAAAGGACGGCAGTGACATGGCCCGGATGTGCGATTACATCCTGTGTGTTCCCTCGACCAACACGGCACGAATTCAGGAAGTGCACATTACCGCCGGACACGTGATCTGCGAGATGGTTGATTTCAAGCTTTTTCAGCGGCCTGATGTGAACTGACAAAGGCGCGGCAAGGAGTGGGAAAAGAGATGACAAAGAAAGTGAAAAAGGACAATTTCCAGGATCAGGTGGAGATCAGTACAGACGCCGAAGAGGCGCTTAAATCCGAATCCATGGCAGCAGGTAATGAAGGGATGGAAGACGTTATTCGGGAAAAGGAAAAAACCGCAAAAGAAAATTACGACAAATATCTGCGGGCCCTGGCCGATTTGGAGAATTACAAAAAAAGAGCGGTGAGAGACAAACAGGATGCCATCAAGTACGGGAATGAAACGCTGATCAAAGACCTTCTTCCCTTGATTGACGGCATGGACCGCGCCCTGGAATGCGCGGAAAAGTCTGATGATTTTGAATCCTTCCGGGAAGGACTCAAAATGCTTCAGGATCAACTGTGCAGTTGTCTGCAGAAGCACGGCGTGGAAACCATCGATGCATCCGGACAGGCCTTTGATCCGAACATTCATGAGGCCCTGATGCAGGTGGAAAGTGCGGAACACGAAGCCAATCAGGTCGTGACCCAACTGGAAAAGGGTTTTCTCTTGAATGGGAGACTGATCCGCCCGGCGAAGGTCTGCGTCTGTAAGAAATAATAAAAATATCGAGATAAATGAGATGCTTAAATAATCCGGGAAGAGGAGATTAAGGAGGGAAAACAGCAATGGCAAAGATTATCGGAATAGATCTGGGAACAACGAATTCGTGTGTCGCCGTGATGGAAAGCGGCGATCCCGTCGTGATAGCGAATCAGGAAGGGAACCGGACCACTCCTTCCATGGTGGCCTTCACTGAGAGTGGCGAAAGACTCGTGGGACAGGTGGCGAAACGTCAGGCCATCACCAACTCCGAAAATACGGTTTACGCGATCAAAAGGATGATCGGAAGGAAATTCACCTCGGCAGAGGTGCAGCATGACATTCCGATCTCTCCCTATAAAATCACAGAAGCAAGCAACGGTGATGCCCAGGTAACAGTCAGGGGACGGAATTACAGTCCGGCGGAAATATCCTCGATGATTCTGACGAAGATGAGACAGACGGCGGAAGACTACCTGGGCGAAAAGATTCAGGATGTCGTTGTTACCGTACCGGCCTATTTCAACGACTCCCAGCGCCAGGCAACCAAGGATGCAGGGAAGATCGCGGGCCTGAACGTTCTGCGTATCATCAATGAACCGACGGCGGCCGCTCTTGCCTATGGCCTGGACAAGAAAAAAGATGAAAAGATCGCGGTGTTCGATCTGGGTGGCGGGACTTTCGATATTTCCATTCTGGAGATCGGGGATGGGGTCTTCGAGGTTAAATCAACCAACGGTGATACTCACCTGGGCGGTGAGGATTTTGATCAGATCCTGATCGATTACCTGGCGACGGAATTCAAGAAGGACCAGGGAATCGACATCCGCGGCGACAAAATGGCCCTGCAGAGGTTGAAAGAAGCGGCGGAAAAGGCCAAGATGGAACTGTCCACTTCCCTGGAGACGGATATTAACCTGCCTTTCATCACCGCCGATGCATCCGGTCCCAAACATATGAACATCAAGCTGACCCGGGCGAAGCTTGAAGCATTGGTGGCAGAATTGATCGACAAGTTGGAACCGCCTTGCAGAATGGCCCTTAAGGACGCAAATCTTTCGCCGAAAGAGATCGATGAGGTTATTCTGGTCGGCGGCATGACCAGAATGCCCAGAGTCCAGCAGAAGGTAAAGGAGATCTTCGGCAAGGAACCGAACAAGGGCGTCAACCCCGACGAAGTCGTGGCCGTCGGCGCGGCCATTCAGGGTGGGGTCCTGAAAGGGGAAGTGAAGGATGTGCTCCTGCTGGATGTCACGCCCCTTTCTCTGGGCATCGAGACATTGGGTGGTGTCATGACGAAGCTGATCGAGAAGAATACGACGATTCCGACCCGGAAAAGCCAGATTTTTTCGACCGCGGCGGACAACCAGCCTGCCGTCAGTATCCACGTCCTCCAGGGAGAGCGTTCCATGGCCCAGGACAACCGGACGCTGGGACGTTTCGAACTGGTCGGTATTCCTCCGGCGCCGAGAGGGCTTCCTCAGATCGAGGTGACCTTCGATATCGACGCCAACGGCATCGTGCATGTGTCGGCCAAAGACCTTGGTACCGGCAAGGAGCAGAGCATCAAGATTACCGCATCGAGCGGTTTGAATGAAGCTGAGATCGATAAGCTGGTGAAGGAAGCGGAAGCGCACGGAGAAGAAGACAAAAGGAGAAAAGAACTGATCGAAGCCCGCAACCAGGCCGATTCGTTCGTTTACAGTGTGGAGAAAAATGTCAAGGAATTCGGAGACAAGATTGACGCCTCGGAGAAAGCGAGAATTGAAAACGCGATCGCGACATTGAAGAAGGCCATCGAGGGAGACGATCTGCAGGCCATTACCAGTGCGCAGGAGGAACTGACCAATGCCTCCCATAAGCTTGCCGAAGCCATGTACGCGAAGACGGCCCAGCAGGCCGGAGGCCCCGAATTTCAGGGCGGCGCCGGAAAGGGTGCTCAGGAAAGCGCAGGCCGTAAGGAAGACGATGTCGTCGATGCCGATTTTGAAGATGTAAAATAAAATCAAACCAGGCAACTTGAAATACCCGGAAATCATACCATTGACGTCCGGGTATTTTCATTTCATAAAATGGGATAGTGTCTTATGTTGATTCCTTTGTAAATGTAAGTTCTGAGATCCGCCCATGCCATACTTGAAATCACTGATAAAATGCCTCGCCGTCCTCTTCGCGGCGGGAGGACTCCTGCTGTTTATTCCGCAGGGCAGCTTCTCTATGGAACCGTCTCCCTTCAGCGGGGAGAGAAATGGGGATCGCATGGCCCTGGGGGCCATCCTCCCTCTTTCAGGTCCCTACGCGGAATTCGGGGATAAAATTCTCGACAGCCTCCTCCTTGCCGGAGGATTCTTCGATGAGAAGCAAGAAGCCCCGGTCGAACTCTATCTCGTGGATTCGCAGATGAAACCGGAAAAAGCGCGACGGGGGCTGTCGGAGTTGGCCGATGACCGCCACGTCCTGGCTGTCATTGGGCCCGTCTCCAGCGAAGAGTCCTATGCGGCGGCAGAGGAAGCCGAAAACAGAGGGGTGCCCCTGATCACGCTTACGAGAAATCAGGATGTTACGGGTATCGGTCCATATATTTTTAACGCTTTGCCCAGTGCACGAACCCAGATAAGCCACCTGGCCGACTATGCGCTGACACAAATGGGCATAAAAAAGATTGCCATTTTCTATCCGGACATTCCTGCCGGACAGGATGCAGCCGATTTTTTCCGGGAAGAAATGAAAAAAAGGGGGGAGAAACCGATCCGTTTTATCGCCTACCCGGCGAATACGGCCGACTTTTCGGCCGGGATTGAAATGCTGACCGGACAAAAAGCGGACCCGGAACATGCCGGCTCCCCTACCTTTAATATCGCGCGGCAGAGCCCTTTTGAAGCCCTGTTTATTCCTGATTCCCTGCCCCAGGTTTCCCGGATTGTGTCCCAGCTTGTATCTTATCAAGTCACCGGTTTGCAGCTTCTGGGTTACGGCGGTTGGAATATGTCGGAAGACGTTACGGCTCATCGGGATCTCTTCGAAGGTTCGGTTTTCGTCGATGGATACTTTCCTAACGGTGCGATTCCGGAAAGCGCCGAATTTGCGGATTGTTTTTATGAAGCCTATGATCGGGAGGCGGATTCTCTGGACGCATATGCTTACGATGCCATGGCGATGACCTTGAGGCTCATCAGGGCCGCAAAGAAACCGACCCGTGACCGGCTGAGGCACGATCTGTCCGGCATGAGGGCCTATCCCGGTGTAAGAGGTGCCGTTACGGTCGATCCGCTCCGCATTATGGACAGTCAACCTTTCCTGATTACGTTGACGGAAGGCCACTTTGCACAGATCATGGAGCCTTAAGAAATAAAAACTGTTTCGATTAGAATGCAGAGCAGGAGGGTTTTATTTTTTTGGGCGCGGCCTTGACAGGATTGAATCGATGTTTATTATAGCTTCGTTTTAGGGGTCCGGGGCAAAACGAATGCATCTAAGTCATTATATAAATGGGAAAGGAGATATTAGGGGATGAAAATCAGACCGTTGCAGGACAGAGTGATCGTGAAGCGTTTGGAGGAAGAGCAGAAAACAAAGGGAGGCATTATTATCCCCGATACGGCCAAGGAAAAACCCATTGAGGGCGAGGTCATTGCCGTGGGTAAAGGTAAAATCATGGAAGACGGCAAGGTCGTAAAGCCGGATGTGAAGGTTGGCGATCGGGTTCTGTTCAGCAAGTACGGCGGAACGGAAGTGAAAATCGACGGCGTGGATTATCTCATCATGCGGGAAGACGATATATTGGGCATTATCGAGAAGAAATAATTGATATAAGGAGGAGTCGTTATAATGGGAGCAAAGATCATTCAATATGATGAAGAAGCAAGAAAATCCATCCTCAAGGGTGTGAACACGCTGGCGGACGCCGTTAAGGTAACCCTGGGTCCCAAGGGCCGCAACGTTATTCTGGACAAGAGTTTCGGGGCCCCAACGGTGACCAAGGACGGCGTGACCGTGGCCAAGGAAATCGAACTGGAAGACAAGTTTGAGAACATGGGTGCCCAGATGGTCCGTGAAGTGGCGAGCAAAACCAGTGACGTTGCCGGCGACGGAACGACCACGGCCACCATTTTGGCACAGGCGATTTACCGTGAAGGGGCGAAAACCGTCGCCGCCGGCAGCAATCCCATGGATGTGAAACGCGGGATCGACAAGGCCGTCGAAACGGTCGTGAAGGAATTGAAGAAACTGAGCAAACCCACCAAGGACCAGAAGGAAATCGCCCAGGTCGGCACCATTTCCGCCAACAACGATGAAGACATCGGCAACATCATCGCCGAGGCCATGGGCAAGGTCGGCAAGGAAGGCGTGATCACCGTCGAGGAAGCGAAGGGCCTGGAAACGGAACTGGACATCGTCGAAGGCATGCAGTTCGACCGCGGGTATCTTTCTCCCTATTTTGTCACCAATCCCGAGAAGATGGAAGTCAGCCTCGAAGATTGTTACATTCTCATCAACGAAAAGAAGATCAGCGGCATGAAGGACCTCCTGCCGATTCTGGAGCAGATCGCCAAGATGGGCCGGCCCCTGCTGATCATTGCCGAGGATATTGAAGGGGAAGCCCTGGCGACCCTGGTGGTGAACAAGATTCGCGGCACCCTCCATGTGGCGGCCGTCAAGGCGCCGGGTTTCGGCGACCGCCGCAAGGCCATGCTGGAGGATATCGCCATCCTGACGGGCGGCAAGCTGATCTCCGAAGACATGGGTGCGAAGCTGGAAAATGCGACACTTGAAGATCTCGGCCGGGCCAAGCGTGTCAGCATCGACAAGGACAATACGACCATTATTGACGGCGCGGGCAGCCGTAAGGATATTGAAGGCAGAGTAAAGCAGATCCGTGTCCAGATCGAAGAGACGACGTCCGATTACGACCGCGAAAAACTCCAGGAGCGGCTGGCGAAACTCGTCGGCGGTGTGGCGGTGATCAAGGTCGGTGCAGCCACGGAAACGGAAATGAAGGAAAAGAAGGCCCGCGTCGAAGACGCCCTGAACGCGACCCGGGCCGCCGTTGAAGAGGGGATCGTACCCGGCGGCGGTGTGGCCTACCTGAGAACCATCCCGTCATTGGAAAAACTGAAACTGACCGGTGACGAACAGATCGGGCTCAATATCATCAAGAAGGCCCTCGAAGAACCTCTGAGAATGATTGCGGCCAATGCGGGAATGGAGGGGAGCATCGTTGTCGAGAAAGTCAAAGAAAAGAAGGGCTCCTTCGGATTCAATGCCCGGACGGACAAGTATGAAGACATGATCGACGCCGGTGTCATCGATCCGACCAAGGTCACGCGGTTCGCCCTGCAGAACGCTGCCAGTGTGGCGTCGCTGATGCTCACGACCCAGTGTATGATTGCCGACAAGCCGGAAGAAAAATCCAGCATGCCGGCCATGCCTCCCGGCGGCGGCTACCCCGGTATGGGCATGTAGTTCTCCATCCGTAAATCCCGATTGATAAACGAAGGCCCCCGGCTCCGAAGTCGGGGGCCTTTTGTACTTCTTCTTGAAAGACTGCGGTTTATGTGCTAGTTAGGCAGCCAATATCTTATGGAGGCGTGTTGAATGGACTACAAAAGCACCTTGAACCTGCCCAGAACGGATTTTCCCATGAAGGCCAATCTCCCGCAAAAGGAGCCGGAGATTCTGAAGCTCTGGGATGACATGGGCATCTACATAAAAATCAGGGAAGCATCCAAGGATCGCCCCGCCTACATCCTTCACGACGGACCTCCTTATGCCAACGGAAATATTCATCTCGGTACGGCCCTGAACAAGGTGATCAAGGACATCGTCATCAAATCGAAGAACATGTCCGGTTTGAACTGCATCTATGTTCCCGGATGGGATTGTCACGGTCTGCCCATCGAACATCAGGTGGATAAGGAACTGGGCGAGAAAAAGGCAACCCTTTCACAGGTGGAAAAACGCCAGGCCTGCCGGATCTACGCACGGAAGTTCGTGGACCTGCAGCGGGAGCAGTTCAAGCGCCTGGGTGTGTTCGCTGACTGGGAAAATCCTTACCTCACCATGGCGTACGATTACGAGGCGACGACGGTCGAGGAATTCGGCAAGCTCTATCTGAGCGGCAGCGTCTACAAGGGGAAAAAGCCCGTTTACTGGTGCGCCACCTGTAAAACCGCCCTGGCGGAAGCGGAAGTGGAGTACGCGGAACATCACACGCCGTCCATTTATGTGAAGTTTGCCGTGGTGTCCGATATCGGCGCCCTGCGTCCGAAACTGGCCGGCGAGAAGGTTCATTTCGTCATTTGGACGACCACCCCCTGGACGATTCCGGCGAATCTGGCCATTGCCCTTCATGAGGAATTCGTTTATGTGGCCGTCAAGATCCGTGGCGAAGTCCTCATTGTGGCCAAGGAACTGCTCGATTACTGTCTGGATGCCTTTGATTACCGCCATGAATCCTATGAAATCCTCGATGAGTTTCCCGGAGCGGTTATGGAAGGACAGCGCTGCCGCCATCCCCTGATGGATCGGGAAAGTATCATCATCCTTGCCCCCTTCGTGACTCTCGATGCCGGGACGGGTTGTGTCCACATCGCGCCGGGCCATGGCCAGGAAGACTACGAGATCGGTATGAAGTACGGTCTCGACAATTATGCCCCCGTTGATGCGAACGGTAAATTTACGGAAGACGTGGAATTTTTCGCCGGCCAGTTCGTCTTTGACGCCAACGACGCCGTCAACGACAAACTGAGAGAAAGGGGCGCTCTCCTGGGGTGCATCGATTTCGAGCATTCCTATCCCCACTGCTGGCGGTGCAAGCAACCCATCATTTTCCGTTCCACGGAACAGTGGTTCATCTCCATGGAGAAAAACGATCTCCGGAAGAAAGCCCTGCAGGCGGTTGACCAGGTGCAGTGGATTCCCTCCTGGGGTCATGACCGGATTTTCGGGATGATCGAAAGCCGGCCCGACTGGTGTATTTCCCGCCAGCGCCTGTGGGGCGTACCCCTGACGATTTTTTACTGCGAACAGTGCAATCAGGAACTCCTGACGAAAGAACTTCTGGATCGTGTGGTCTCCCTGGTCCGGGATCATGGCGCCGATGTCTGGTTCGAAAAGGAGACGAAAGACCTGATGCTCCCGGGTACGGTTTGCCCCGCCTGCGGACATGAACATTTCCGGAAGGAGACGAACATCCTCGACGTCTGGTTCGATTCGGGGGTCAGTCATGCCGCCGTTCTGGAACACTGGTCGAACTTGTCCTCTCCGGCGGACATGTATCTGGAGGGGAACGATCAGCACCGGGGCTGGTTCCATTCATCGCTTCTGGAATGTGTTGCGACCCGCAACCGGGCACCCTACAAAAGCGTGCTCACCCACGGCTTTGTCGTGGACGGTGAGGGGAAGAAGATGTCGAAGTCCGTCGGCAACGTCATCGAATCTCCGCAGATCATCGATCAGTACGGCGCGGAAATCCTCCGCCTCTGGGTTGCTGCGGAAGATTATACGGAAGATGTCCGCATTTCAGACGAAATACTCAAGCGCCTGGTGGACGCCTACCGGCGTATCCGCAATACGGGTCGTTACATTCTGGGCAACCTGGACGGATTTGACATTCATCGGGACACCGTGGACTATGAAAACATGGAGGAAATGGATCAATGGATTCTCCATCGTCTCCAGGAACTGATCCGCCGTGTTCGTGACGCCTACGACAGTTACCAGTTCCATATGGTTTACTACACCCTCTACAATTTCTGTACCGTCGAGCTCAGTGCCCTGTATCTCGATGTGCTGAAAGACCGGCTGTATACCTCGGGGACCGCCTCGCAAGCCAGGCGTTCCGCCCAGACGGCCATGTATCGGATTCTGGATGTGATGGTTCGTCTCCTGGCGCCCATTCTGACCTTCACTTCCGAGGAAATCTGGACGGCCCTGCC
>CAZIPU010000033.1:12024-15756 GCA_964541005.1 uncultured Syntrophales bacterium
CGATCAGCTGACCAAGTACTGGATCGATTCTTCCATGGCGATTCATGACACGATACCGGTTTTGAGCGGATTTTTCAGCATCACCTATGTGCGCAATCCCGGCGCGGCCTTCGGATTTCTGGCCGGTGCCTCGCCGGCATTTCGTTATACCTTCTTCATCATGGTTAATATGATCGCGATTGCCCTGATCCTGGCCTATATCAGAAAAGCGGGGAAGAAAGAATCAGGAATGATTCTGGGCCTTTCCCTGATTATGGCGGGGGCGGTGGGAAATCTGATCGACCGGATCCGGTTCGGCGAGGTCGTGGATTTCCTGGATTTCTACATCGGTTCGATCCACTGGCCTGCCTTCAATGTGGCCGATTCGTCCATCAGCGTGGGTGCCTTCTTCCTGATCTGGGAGTTGTGGAAGCAGGGCAGGGAAAATCATCGATTGTCCAATCCGACGTGACATGAGGGAAACGGTGTAATCCCCCTTCTTATCCATGGATCATGTTATCGTACTGATACGCCGTCTGGTGGCGCGGATGCTCACGCCTTCCCGAATCTTCATGCTCAGCTTTGCCGTCGTGATTCTTGTGGGCGCGTTTCTTCTGTATCTTCCGTTTTCTTATACGACCCGTCCCCTGAGTTTCGTTGACGCCCTGTTCACATCGGCTTCTGCCGTTTGTGTGACCGGTTTGGCTTCCATCGATATCGGAAAGAACCTGTCCCTGACCGGGCAGGTGATTACCCTGGTTCTTCTCCAGGTCGGCGGTCTGGGGATCATTACGTTCTCCGTTATTCTCTTCGGCCTGATGGGGCGCGGGGTTTCCTTCAAGGGACGGGAAATCGCCCAGTCAACGTTTCTCCACACGCCAAGGCGGGATTTCCTGGTGATCATCAAGTGGGTTTTCATCTCCACGGCGATCATTGAGAGCCTGGGCACCCTGATCCTCTTTTTACGTTTCCTGTCGGATTTCCCCGTCGGCAGGGCGTTCTACCTGGCCCTGTATCACGCCGTTTCCGCCTTTAACAACTGCGGCTACTCGCTTTTCTCCGACAACCTGATGTCCTATCAGGGGGACTGGACGATCAATGTGACGATCATGCTGCTCATCATTCTGGGAGGGATCGGTTTTATCGTTCAATATGAACTGTTCATGAAATGCAGGGGAAAACAGAAACGCCTTTCCATTCATGCGAAAATCGTCCTGATGATGACGGGGATACTGATCCTGGGGGGGGCGGCCCTGTTCTATCTCTTCGAAATGCACCACATGGTAAAGGATATGCCCCTGTCTACAGGAATTCTGGCGTCTTTCTTCCATTCCGTGTCTTCCCGGACGAGCGGTTTCAACACCGTGGACATCAGCCAGCTTACCAACGCCACCCTGTTGCTTCTGATTATCCTGATGTTCATCGGGGCATCCCCGGGATCGACGGGAGGCGGCATCAAAACGACCAGCTTCACGATTCTTTTGATGATGATCTGGAACCGGCTGCGGGGTAGTGAGCAGGTGAACCTTTTCAACAGAACCATACCGGCGGAAATCCTGACACGGACCCTGGCGATCGTTCTTACCTCCGCATTCTTTGTTTTTGTGATCACCTCGATTCTCCTTTTATTGGGCAGTGAAGCCGGCATGAATCCCGTGGAGACGAGACATTTCTTCGTGGAATATCTGTTTGAAACGGTTTCCGCCTTCGGTACGGTGGGTTTATCCATGAATGTCACATCGAAACTCAATGATTTACAAAAAATGGCCGTTATTGTGATGATGTTCGCCGGCCGTGTCGGTCCCCTGACCCTGGCCTTTTCCTGGTACAGCCGGAGAAGGAAGAGTCTGACCTATGCCGAGGAACCCGTCATGGTCGGTTAAGGAGGTTATGCGGATGAAAAGAGTCGTCGTTATCGGATTGGGCATATTCGGATTCAACATCGCGAAAGAACTTTATGAGAACGGTTTCGAGGTCGTCGCCATCGACAAGAACAAGGACGCCGTTCAGAGGATCCGGGATTATTCGACCAAGGCGATTCTATCCGATGGGACGGACAAGGATATCATGGAACTCATCGGCATCCAGGAAGACGACATCGTCATTATTTCCTTCGGCGAGGATCTGGCGGCCAGTACCCTCATCACCCTTCACCTCAAGCAGATGAAGGTGAAAAACATCATCGTGAAAGCCCCGAGCGAGGAACACAAACTCATCCTCGAGAAAGTCGGGGCAACGGACGTGTTGATCCCGGAAAAGGAGATCGCCGGCAAAGTGGCGAAAAGCCTCATTTCCCCGAACGTCCTCGATTACCTGCCTCTGTCCGACGACTACATGCTGTTTGAAATGGCGCCGCCCAACAGCTTTATCGGCAAGACCATCGGCGAGCTCCAGTTGCGGGGAAAGTATCACATCGAGGTGCTGGCCATCAAAGATATCATTACCGACAAGATGCACATGGTGCCCCACGCCGATTTCGTCATCAAGGACGGCGAGGTCCTGGTTGTGGTCGGCAAGGAAAAGGATATCCAGCACCTTCGTTAAGCGCCGGACAGCTCTCCTCTAAAATGATGGTCGCATCGACCACAACGGGTCCCGCATCGGAAAGGACGAGGGGGTTGATGTCGATTTCCCGGATGGCCGGGAAGGCCGTTCCCAGGTTACCCAGAATAACAAGGTGGCGGGCGATTTCCTCGACCGGGACGGGGGGATTCCCCCGGAATCCGTTCAGCAGCTTCTGATTTTTCAGGCTTTTGATGAGGCGTATCGCCTTTGGAAGCGTCAAGGGGGCCAGGGCGAAAGCGGTATCGTTGAGTGTTTCCGCAAAAATTCCTCCCATACCGGCCATGACGCAGGGGCCGAACTGGGGATCACGAAGGTATCCCAGGATCATTTCCAGGTATCCTTTGACCTGCCTCTGAAGAAGAACAGGGCTTTCCGGGCTCATCCTGTCTTGCAGGTTACGGAATACCCGCTGCAGTTGCGCCTCGTTTCGTATATCCAGTGAAATGAGCCCCGCTTCGGATTTGTGTATCCTCCCTTTTTCCAGCCCCTTCAGGACGACGGGGTAGCCTGTTCTTTCGGCAAAAGCGGCACACCCCGGTGCCGTCTCCGCCCGAAATTCTTCGACCGTCGGCAGACCGGCCTCTTTCAGGATTGACTTCGCTTCGTATTCGTTCAGAATGCCCTTGGCATCGGCAAGCACGTCCGGCGGGAAGCAGGGAAGGGCCGCCGCTTCGCCATTTTCTGCCGGCCCGGATCCCGTTGATGATCGATTGAGGGCGGCCGCCATGCACTCGACGGCCCGGTACAGTTCATGATAAACGGGGATTCCCAAACTCCGCGCTTCGATTTGAAACGAGAGAACTTTATCCCGTTCGCCCAAGACCCAGATGAAGACGGGCTTTCCCCACATCCGGGAGAGCCGGGCCGTTTCTTCGAGGTTTAACCGTACCCGGGTGAACCCGGCGAACGTGTGGATCATGCAGGCGTCGACTCCCGGGTCCTGAAGGACGGCTTCCAGGGCCAGGGCGTAGATGTCAAGGCCTTTCCCGCTGTGCTGTTCCATGGCGGGCCAGACATCGACGGGGTTGGTCGCGGGCATCCAGGATGGGAAAAAGGTTTCCATCCTCGACTTGGTGGTTTCCTTCAGTTCCGCTGCCTGCAATCCGAATTCCTCCATGAAATCCGACGCGACGATCCCGGAGGCGCCGCTGAACGTCAGAACGGCAATATTCCGGGAAGGTCCCGTCG
>CAZIPU010000034.1:0-10253 GCA_964541005.1 uncultured Syntrophales bacterium
TGGCTGACCGGCAAGCTTTCTTTGCTGCAAGAACAATAAAAATGATCTATAGAGGGGTGAACGTCATCATGACCATGTCATCGAACAGGAGTCTTGCCTATGCCTCAAGGATATCCCCTATCGGAAGCAATCAGAAGGGCCTACAAAACCGACCAGGAAGATGAAACTCTTGAACCTCATATCCTGACCAGCGCCGACAATCTGCCCCAGGGGCGGATCCAAAACGGGGATTCGGTCATTTTTTACAACATCCGCGGGGAACGCGAAATCGAACTCTCGCGCAGCCTCACCGAAAGGGACTTCGACAAGTTTCCGGTTGAAGCCGATTTTTCCTGCGATTTGACCACCATGATCCGGTACCATCCGGATCTGCAGGTAACCGTTGCCTTTCCGCCCGATGAAATCGTCGAAGAAACCTTAAGCGACGTCCTGTCTGCCCACCATCTCGTCCAGGTGAAAATCACCGAGGCTGAAAAAGCGATTCACGTCGGTTATTTCCTGAATGGGAAAAGGACGGCCCCTGTAGACGGGGAACGCAGAATTGTCGTGCCGACCCGTAAAGATGTGGCCCTTTTTGATGAAGCGCCGGAAATGTCCATTGACGCCATTACCGGAGCGACAATCGAAGCCATTCACGATCCCGGTACTCATTTCATCTTCACGAACTTTCCCAACGTCGATGTCGTCGGGCACATCGAAAACGAGGAGGCCATCCTGCAGGCCGTCGAAGCCGTCGATCGCCACCTGGGCATTCTCGTTGACGAAGCGATCCGCCAGGGCATGAGCGTGATCATCACGGCCGACCACGGGACCGTCGAAAAATGGCGTTATCCGGACGGAACCATCGATACGGGCCATACGGACAGCCCGGTTCCGTTCATTCTGATCCACGACCGTCATGATCAAACGCTCCGGAAAGATGGCGCCCTGTCCGACATTGCCCCGACGGTGCTTGATCTTTTCTGTCTGCCCAAACCCGCCCAAATGACAGGGCGGTCCCTTATTGAGAAGGATGATTCCTGCCGGACGTTGAATGCCCGGCGGCTGCTGTTTCTGCTTTTGGACGGCTGGGGTGAAAAATCGGACGGCCCCGGCAATCTGATCTCCCGGGCCGATACACCCCGCATGGACGCATTGAAACGTGATTTCCCCTGGACGACGCTGCTCTCCTCCGGAGAAGCGGTCGGTCTCCCACCGGGAACGGTCGGAAACTCGGAAGCGGGACATCTTCACATCGGTGCCGGAAGAACCGTCTATTCCGACCGGCTGAAAATCGATCGGGCCATCGAGGACGGTTCCTTTTTCCGAAACAAGGCCTTTCTCAGAGCGATAAACCGGTCCCTGGAAACCGGAAAAGCCCTTCATTTAATGGGGATCGTTTCTTTCTTCAGTTCCCACGGCTCGATCCATCATCTCTTCGCCCTGATGGATTTAGCCCGGCGGTCGGGGGTCAGGGAACTCTATATACATGCCATGCTGGGAAGAAGGGGGGAACTGCCGGAAAGCGGCGCGATCTATGTCGAGCGCGTTGAAAAAAGGGCCCGCGAAATCGGCATCGGGAAAGTCGTATCCGTCATCGGGAGATACTGGTCCATGGACCGGGAAGAAAACTGGGACCGTATCGAAAAAACCTACCGCATGCTTGTATCGGGACAGGGCATCGCTGTTCATGAAGGTGAACCTTAAATGGAAGCACGGATTAAAGGTTGCCTGCTGACGCTGATAACCGGGGATATCACGGACGAGACGACGGATGCCATTGTCAATGCGGCCAACCCGGGATTACGGGGAGGCGGTGGGGTGGATGGCGCCATTCACCGTGCCGGAGGTCCCGCCATCATGGATGAATGCAGAAAAATTGGATACTGTCCCCCCGGATCGGCGGTCATCACATCCGGCGGGCGGTTGCCGGCAAAACACGTTATCCATGCCGTAGGACCGATTTATAAAGGCGGACAGCATGGCGAGGAAAATACCTTAAGAAACGCCTACTTGTCATGCTTGATTCTGGCTTCGCAGCACCGATTACAATCCCTTGCCTTCCCTGCCCTGAGCACAGGCGCCTACGGCTACCCCCTGGAACCGGCGGCACGGATTGCCCTGGAAACGGTTATCGCATACCTCAACGACCACGACGACATACGAATCGTCCGTTTTGTCCTGTATAACCGAGATACCTGCGATATTTTCAAAACGGAATTGCAGACCCTGATTTCAACCTGAATGATCAGGGCGTCCACCTGACCTCTTCGTATTGTCCCTTTTTCATCTTCTCCAGCATGTGTTTTGCCCTGACCGAATACTCTGACTGCGGGTGGTTCTGAACCAGGTCCTGAAACAATCTGCCGCCCTCCGCATAATTCTTTTGCCGAACTTTTGTAACGGCAAGCCAATATTTTGCTTCCGCGTAATTCGGAACGAGTTTAACGGCTTCTGTAAAATGGACGGAAGCCTCGGAGTACTCTCCCAGGGCCAAGCATGCAAGGCCCATATTCTTTTGCAAATGAGGCATCAGCGGAGAGGCATCTCTTAATTGCGCCGCTTTGCGATAGCTTTCAAGGGATTTTCTGTACTCACCTTTTTTATACAACGCCCAACCTTTGTTATACATAGATACGGACGGTGTATCGTAAAGAAGGTTCGACAGGGCGCGATCGAAGGATGCAATAGCCAGGTCCCATTGTTTCTCTTCGAGATACAGGGTCCCCAGGTAGTTATGCGCTTCGGAGTAATCGGGCTCCAGGTCCACCGCTTTCTGAAATTCCTTGAATGCCCTGTCACGGGCATCTTTCCCCAGGTAGGCGATCCCCAGGTAATAGTGCACTTTGGCATCATGTGGCGTTATTTCCTCGGCAGCAAACAATTCCCGTAAGGCGTTCGTATAGTCTCCTGATCTGATGAACGCCGTTCCCACGGCCAGATGGCCTTCCGCCTTTTCCTGATTGGCCCGTATGCCGGCACAGGCAATCAGGCATAAAGCAACCATCCCGATCAGCACAACAATAATGATCTTATTTTTCATGATGTCCTCGATGATTGTTCGCCGTAACCCACCAGTCACTTTTGTCCGTGAACCACCATTCCGCCGAATCGGTTTCAAGGATGGCTTGGGCGACTTTCTTGGCCGTTTCCGTGCATAATCTTTTCAAAACGAAATGGATCCACTCCTGGCTGTACTTGTTTCCCAAATCACCGTGTTCCTTCAACTGTAAAATGAGGGCCAGTTGATCGGCGTCATGGGCCAGTTGAGACTCCAGTGTTCCTTTGGCGTTGAATTCCTCCATGGCGTCCTTGATATCTTCGCCGAAGAACAGCGTATCCGTCAGCTCCTTGACCGCCTTTTTCTCATCGACCGTCACATACTTCTTATTCACATAATTCATATCCCCCGTTCTCGCCTCCGGCAGGTCGTGAACCAGGCACATCTTCATGACCTTGAGTTCATCTGCCCGTTTTTCCATTTTGCACAGGGTATAGCCGATGAAGATGGTCTGGAAAACATGTTCCGCCACGGACTCATCCCCCGAACCCAGAAATTGAAAGCCCGTCCGGGGCGTTTTCTTTAACATGCCCATCTCGAACAGAAAATTGGCAATACTTTTCATAAAATTCCTTTTTTCAGCATCGTGATCCGATTGGCCATCATGTCCGATAATTTCTTGATCTGGACCTGAAGCGGGGCGACGCCTTCCGGTTTCATCGCCAGAATACGGTCCACCTGTTCCTTCCAGAAGGCCACGTTCTCGATCTCCGTTTCCCGCATCTTTTTTTCAAACCGTAACTGGATTTCTTTCATCAACACTTTTTCATCAGGAATGGCCGACATCTGTAACCCCCTTTTGATTGTGATTAAAATCTCAAGCCGCAACCTTCCACGCCGTGATCATCCAATAAACCATCTCATCCTTTCTTTCAATCCTTTTATATATTTCGCCTTTCAAAGCCGGACCTCCCCGCCTAAATGCGAAATCCTTTCATCTGATATAGAATTATGGTAAAGGGGAACGTTAATAAAAGCCGTTTATTTAAGTTTTTTTAAATATAGTAAGCAGGAATGGCCGCGTTTTGCATAAACATTCAATCGATTCATTATTTCTCCGCCATTTTCAGGGTTCTTCTTTTTTCTTGAGCGCCTTTCTCCTGTTCCTTCTCTGTTTGCCGGGAGGGGCCGCCGCGAAGGAAGACACGGCCCTCCTTTCTTTTCAAAAGAACCTCCCGGCGGAACAGGTCGGCAAAACCTACACGATTCGCCAAGGGGACTCTCTTTATTCCATTATACGGGATCGATTGGGCATTCGTACCCCCAAGGCCCGCAAAGAGGCAATGGATCTGATCAGGAAATTGAATCCCCATTTAAACGATCCGGGAAAAATCTTTCCCGGGCGGACAATCGTGCTCCCGGAACCTCAGTTCACACCCGAAAAAGATGTTTTCGGCGTCGAGACCGTTTTCTATAAAGTCAAAAAAGGGGATTCCCTTGAAAAGATCCTGATGAGCCAGCTTAATGTCAAAAGGGCCAACATGACGGAAATGCTTCGCAACATCAAGGAGATGAATCCGAAGTTGAATAATCCGGATCATATCGTTGAAAACCAGCTGCTCCGTCTCCCTTCCTCCGGCCCAGCCGTAGAGGTGGAAAGCGATGATTGGTCTGCAGAAAGCACCGAGGCAGAAATCGATCCGAATAAACCGGTCGTCATTTCCGAAGAGCTTATGAACAACGTCCT
Organism: uncultured Syntrophales bacterium; assembly: GCA_964541005.1. GTDB lineage: Bacteria > Desulfobacterota > Syntrophia > Syntrophales > JAAYKM01 > JAAYKM01. The sequence goes on from CAZIPU010000034.1 coordinate 4,728, forward strand.
TCTTGCAGGGCAGATCATCAAGCGCTTCAACGGCTCTTTGGTCATGAATGGCCAGTACTATCTTCCCCTGACCGAATCCGGTCAAATTGCCATCGATTGCGCTTCGATCCCGTTGGTGGAGTTCGAAGACGGCAGCATTGTTTTCATCGCCCTCAAGAGCAGGCTGCCCAACCAGGTGAAGGATATGATCAAGGCGAGCTGGCCGAATTATCGTTTTACGGCGGTCAATGAAAAAGATTCCCTGGTATCCATTCTTCAGAAAGTGATTAACCAGTCGGGCTCCTACAGGATGAAGAAAGGCGGCCGGTATACCATTGGAGACCGCTTGTCCATCCGGATTTCACCCAACTGGAGCATTCAGCCGCACAAAAAACAGCCCGACGTAAATACGGAGATTCATCACGGGCTTCTCTTCTATAAGGATGCTTCCCATGCTTTACCCCCCTATCTTCTGAAGGAACTCTCCCGGCAGGGTGTTGCTTTAACCGAGGTGGTTCAGGATAGCGGTATTGTCTCCGGACAAAAGGACGATGCCCCGCCCCAGGTCGTACCGGATCTGTCCGGAACGTCCAAAGTCGATATGATCCATAACCTGCTGGTCCTGCTGGGGCAGGATGCGGGCAAGGATGTTGAACTCAGCCTTCTGAATCAATCCAGGGGCGGTTACAACCTCACCATGCGCGCGGACATTCTCCTGAAGCGGGACAATTCGAAAACCGTCCTCTCCTTCGGGACCATTCCCCGGGAATTCGAGAATATGCTCAAGCATAGCGGATATGAGATTTTATCCATGACCGAAGCGGATTCAAAGATCAAACTGGTTACGAAAATTCTCGGTCATTTGAACATCACCTATTCGTTCAGCTACTTCCGCCTGACGGTCAACCATGCTGACGAACCGGAATCGCCTTTTATTTCGGCCATTTTCCCCGCCTTGCAGCTCTACCAGCCGGACAGGTTCTTATATTACCTGGTCGATTTTCCCTTTGATCCGGCTTTCTATTCCTATTTCAAACAGTTGAAGGAGGTAAACATTATCCGGTATTGAAAGCCATCGCTCTTTTTTCCGGCGGCCTTGACAGTATTCTCGCGGTCAAGTTAATTCAGATGCAGGGCATCGACGTTTTGGGGGTGACTTTTGAAACCCCTTTTTTTAACGCCCGGAAAGCCATCGCCGCAGCGTCACAAATCGGGCTCACCCTTCGCGTCGTAGATATCACGGAGGATCATCTTGTCATGCTGCGGGCACCCCGATACGGCTACGGAAAAAATCTCAATCCCTGTATCGACTGCCACGCCATGATGCTTCGTAAATCCGGCGAATTCATGTCGGCATGGAACGCCGATTTCCTCTTCACCGGGGAAGTGCTGGGGCAGCGCCCCATGTCACAGACGAAGCAGTCCCTTTATGTGGTCGCCAAGTATTCGGGTTACCCCGATTACATCCTGAGACCCCTGAGCGCGAAACTGTTGCCCATCACGAAACCGGAACGGGAAGGAATGGTAGATCGGGAGCGCCTGTACGACATTCAGGGCAGAGGCCGGCACCGCCAGATGGAGGCGGCCCTTGAGTTCGGCATCGGCGGTTATTCCGCGCCGGCCGGGGGATGCCTCTTGACGGACCCCATGTTTGCAAAACGCCTGAAGGAACTTTTTTCCCACAATGACTTTTCAATCCCGTCCATTCACCTGCTCAAGGCGGGTCGTCATTTCAGAATAAACGATCGTACCAAGGTCATCGTTGGGAGAAACGAGGCTGATAACGGCTTGATTGAACAGTATGCGCAGGATGTGGACAGTGTCATTCATATGACCGACTATCCGGGCCCCACAACCCTTGTGCCGGGCGGCGGCACAGAGGCGGAAATAAATGTCGCCGCGTCCTTGTGCGCCCTTTACAGCGATGCCCCAAAGGGGGCAATGGTGCAGCTGAATTGCCTGCAGGGGGGGCGGACGCTCATGATTGAAACCGTTTCGGCGGAGAAAATCCAGGCCGCTCAATGGATCATTTAAGCGAGGACTTACACCGGCAAATGCTCTTTTCTTAGCAGGTCCTCGACCGTCTTAACGGGGTTGAAGGTCTCCAGCGGTACCTCGATAAACAGGGTAATCCATCCGGCCATGGACCCGTTCCATAAGCCGGGCAACTCCAGGGCCTTCAGGGAACGGCCCCGCTCCGATTTCACGGAAATGCATACCGCTTTCTGATCCGCGTAGTCGAACAGGTCGAATTTAACGCCCCGGTAATCCTTCATCCCGCACACCAGATCGACGGGATTGAAATGAGTCGAAGCAGTCCAGATCTTCACCTGTTCCGGATTCCTGCCGTCGATCTGGAATTGCTCAATGATCTGCCGTGAAATCCTGCCGTTTTCATCTCTGACCCAGAAAGGCCCCCCACCGGGTTCGCCCGTATTCCTGACCATCCCGCAGACCCGGATGGGACGGTTCATGATTTGGAAAAGGAATGTCCCTTTCTCACGGTCCGAAAAGGATCCGAAGTCGTCCGGGATAGTCATTCCCAGGTCGTTGCGGCAATAATAGGCGATTTCGGCCATCATTTCCGACGAAGTCTTTTCTTCCGAAATCTTTCGTAAATACGGGTAGATTCGGTCCTGAACCGTCAAAAGCCGTCCCGCCAGAAATTTCTTGAACGGGTTAGAAAGATTCTGCATACGGTCATGGGACACATTGTCGATGTTCTTGATAAAAACGATGTCCCCCTCCAGGTCATTCAAATTGAACAGCAGGGCCCCATGACCGGCGGGCCTGAAAACCAGCCGCCCCCGCTCGTCACGGAAGGGTCGGTTGTCCGGATCAACGGCAATCGTATTCGTCGCGCTTTTCTGGACGGACAGGTCAACCCGGTATTGAACGCCGAATTTCGCCTCATATCTGGGCACGACCTCCTGAATGTGACTTTGCACCCGTTCCAAATGCTCCTCGGAAACGGTGAAGTGAATACGGCAGATGTTATTTGCCGATCCGGCATAGCCCGCCGCTTCGACAAAATGCTCCTCTAAAGCGGTACGGCATTCATCCGCATAGCGGTGAAACCGGATCAGGGCTTTCGGCAGATGCCCGTAATTCAACCCGGTATCGAGCAGCACCGCCGCCAGGATATCCCTGGCCTTTTCCGCATTGATCCATGCGTCCAGGCTGATGTTTTTTCCCCTCAGCACATCGCGCAATTCCCCGATGAAGGGATAGAGGCCAATGGTTTCGATAAAATGCCGGTAAGCGCCTCCTCCGGACGGTTCGTCCTGTTCCAGAAGCGCAAACCAGTCCTTGAACATCCGCGTTGCCGCGCCGGATGCGGGCACGAACTTGACGATGTCCAGGGTCCTGGAACGAGCCTTGTAAAGGTCGATGACGTCGCTTTTCGTCCTCGCCGCCGGACATTCAATACCGTCCCCGGGCGTGCAGGGCCTCAGCAAGTTGACCGGTGTGGTGCCCCGGTCGAATTTTTCCAGTTGGTCCTGTACCTGGGAGAGGGTCAACCCCTCCTGTCCGATCTGCTGCAGATCCGCCGCCGTCAATTCTCTTTCATTCATCGCTGCCCTCCTGCTGAATCGGTCTGATCTCTGATTGGTCCTCAAACATTGAATCGGAAAGTGATGATATCCCCATCCTGAACAATATATTCCTTTCCTTCCAGGCGGACCTTTCCGGCGGCCTTGGCCTGTGCCATGGACCCGCCGCAATTCATGAAATCTTCATAGCTGATCACTTCGGCCTTGATAAATCCGCGTTCGAAATCCTTGTGAATCACACCGGCCGCCTGGGGCGCTTTCGCCCCTTCCGGAACGACCCACGCCTTGACCTCATCCTCCCCCACGGTAAAATAGGAAATGCAGCCGAGCAGAAGAAAAGACTGGCGGATGATCTTCTGGTAGGCCGGTTCATCGATTTCCAGTGAGGCAAGAAATTCTTTCTGTTCCACTTCACTTAAGCCCATGATTTCACTTTCGACCTGACAGGATATGACGATCACCGGAGACCGATCCGAGATTTTTCCCTCAATATCATCGAAGCCATGAATGCGGTCTTCTCCCACATTGACCACGATCAACTCGGGGCGAATGGTCCAGAAGGCAAAACTTCTCAGGGATTTCCATTCATCTTCGTTGAATGCCAGTTCCCGGATGACCTTGCCTTTCTCCAGATGCGCGTGTATTTTCGGCATCAGTTCCAACTGGAGGATCTCCAATGGTTTCATGGACTTCTTCGGCACTTTCTGGATCCGTTCCATCCGGTTTTCGACCATGATCATGTCCGCCAGAATCAGGTCGTCGGTCAATTTCCGGTACTGTTCGGCGATTTCCCCCACATCATCGGTAGTAAAACCGTCGATGATGTGGATGAACCCGTCGGCACTCCCCATGTTCTGGCGTATGGCATTCCATGCTTTCTCGCCGGAGGCATTGACATCGACGAACGGGACCTTCGCCGGTGTTACCTTGGCCGGCTGAAAGATTTCGACCAGCCTGTCAAACCGTTTATCCGGAACCGGCGCAATCCCGCGGACAAACTGTTCTCCATGCATTTCCCTGCTTTTGATGCCTGTCATGATTTCAAATAACGTACTTTTCCCGCTTTGAGGTAAACCCAATATACCGATTTCCAATTTTTCGACTCCTTCAGGTTTCCATGATCCGGATACAAACCGGTTACGCTCCGGCCCAATAGCACACGCAACGACCTGCGTAAACTTTTATTCTCTTTATACGGCACATGTTTCAACGGCGTCCATACAAATCGTTTATTTCACGGCAAGCTTGTGCTAAAAGACACGAAAGAAAAATTGACGGACGCTTCCCGGAGTTCAATCATGCGCGACGATATCTACAGAAAATTAGGTAAGCACCTGGCCGCCCTCGGTATGGGTTATCCGGACAAGGAAGAATTGATGGATATTCTTGAGGCCAACTTCTCGCCCTTTGAAGCCGAAGTGGCCCTGGCCATCCCGACAGGGGTGATTCCCCTGGAACCTGCTTCCGTCGATCGCATTGCCTCCGCCTTGTCGCGCTCTCGGGAAGAAATCATCCCCATCCTGGAAAATCTGGCTCACCGGGGACTGCTCTTCTCCGGAAAACGCGGTGACGGAACGGGCGGTTACGCACTCCACCAGTTCGGTTACGGATTCCCCCAGACCTTTTTCTGGGGCGGGATCGACACGCCGAATGCCAAAGCCATGGCGGAAATGATCGTTAAATACAGCCGGATTCCCGATCTGGAGTGGGCCTATGGCAGTACGCCCTCGAAGGCCTTTCGTTACCTCCCGGCCAAAGCCGCCATTGACCCCGATTCCCATGCCGTGTTCCCCTTCGAGATGATGGAGGAAGTCATCAAAAACGTCGGACGGATCGCCCTTGTAAACTGTCCATGCCGCGCCACGATGGAGCTCCTGGGAAAGAGGCAATGCCGCCATCCCCTGGAAAGCTGTATCAAATACGATGATCTGGCCGATTACCTGCTCGATACGGGAATTGGAAGGGAAATCAGCAAGGATGAGGCCCTTCACGT
>CAZIPU010000034.1:10353-15509 GCA_964541005.1 uncultured Syntrophales bacterium
ACCTGCTCGATACGGGAATTGGAAGGGAAATCAGCAAGGATGAGGCCCTTCACGTCATTCGCAGGGCGGAAGACGCGGGTCTTGTTCATCTGGTTGACAATGCCCGGGAAGGCATCAAGCACACCTGTAACTGCTGCGGATGCTGCTGCTGGTCCGTCGGGACGATCCGCCGGAGAAAAATCCCCAGAGATGTCCTGATGGCCACTTATTTTCTCCGGGATACGGATCGTGAAGAATGCACCGGCTGCGGGCAGTGCATCGATATCTGTCCTGTTAAGGCCATCCGTATGGAAAATGATTTCCCCGTGATCGATCCGGACTGGTGTATCGGATGCGGCGTCTGCGCGGTCCCCTGCCCGGCTTCGGCCGTGCGTCTGGTCAGGCGAAGCGATTCCCTGCCCCCCGCAGACTTCCGAACCCTCCACAACCGGATTCTTAAGGAGAGGAAGGGCAGAGCTACATGATTTTACCGCCATCAGATACTTTCTTGTTTACAAAAGAACCCTATACACGCCTTGATCGGGCCTGATCTGCATTTCAACATTGAATCCGCGAACCCAGTACGCCATCTTAGCAACGCTCCTTGCCGCCAATCTTCTCAATTACATCGACCGGCAGATCCTCTACGCCGTTTTCCCCCTGATCAAGTCCGATTTCAATCTCTCCGATACGCAACTGGGATTGCTCGGTTCCGCCTTCATGCTTTCCTATATGATCTTTGCTCCCATCCTCGGCTGGATCGGCGATCACACAAGGCCGTCACGGCTTGCATCCGCCGGTTTGGCCTTCTGGAGCCTGGCCACGGCGATGTCGGGGGTCGCGACGACCTACCTGGCCCTTCTTTTTTCCCGGTCCCTCGTCGGCATCGGGGAGGCCAGCTTCGGGGTGGTTTCACCGGGCATTTTATCGGATACCTTCACGAAGGAAGTCCGGGGCCGCGTCCTCTCTTTCTTTTTTCTTGCCATCCCCGTCGGCAGCGCCATCGGTTATCTTCTGGGAGGCGTCCTGGGGTACCACTTCGGATGGCAGGCGGCTTTCCTTTTGGTCGCCCTGCCCGGCCTGTTTCTCTCCATGCCGGTCTGGCGTATTCCCTGCCGCGTCAATAAAACCGCAGAAAACACCGTTGCAGGGGAAAACCGTTTGTCCCTGAGACCCTACGCGGCACTTATACGCAATCGCTCCTATCTGTTCAACGCCCTGGCCATGGCGGCCATGACCTTCGCCCTGGGTGGACTGGCCCAGTGGGTCCCGACTTTCATCTACCGTTATCATCACATGAATGTTCTGGAAGCCAATACGGCATTCGGGGCCATTACGGTCCTTTCCGGAATCGGCGGCACCCTTCTCGGGGGCTGGCTGGGAGATATTTTCCAGAAAAAATCTTCGAAGGGGTATCTGCTCGTGTCCGCGGCGGGATTTTTTCTGAGCCTGCCGTGCTGCCTCGTCGCAATCCTGACGACGGATCTCCTGACCTGCATGATCGCCATTTTTTTTGCCGAATGCCTGCTCTTCTTCAACACGGGGCCCCTCAACACGATTATCGTCAACGTGTCGAATCCCCTCTATCGCGCCACGGCCTTTGCCCTCAATATCTTTATCATCCATGCCCTGGGCGATGCGATCTCTCCTTCCGTAATCGGCTGGCTTTCCGACCTGATCGACCTCCGGACGGCCCTGCTGGTCGCCCCTCTCTTCATCCTGATCGCCCTGATATTCTGCCTTTGCGGCTGCCGGTTTATCGATAAGGACATGGCCGATGCGAACATTGCACAGGATCCGCGTCCATAATCTCTAAAAAAAGGTTTTCAAATGAACATAAAGAACACCGGTGTTCCCCTCCATTCACGGCCTTCGATTGAAGCGGTCGTCTTTGATTTCGACGGCACCCTGGCGGAACTTCATATCGATTTCGGCGAAATGCGATCCGCCGTCTGTCGACTGATGGAGCGATATGAACTCGTTCCCCGTCTTTTTGGCCATCTTTATATCCTGGAGATGATCGAAGCCGGCCGAATGGTCATTTCCGGGAATTCACCGGAAAAAGGGGAGACGTTTTTCAATGAGGCCATGCAATTGATCGAAAGGATGGAAATCGAAGCGGCCGGCAAATCAACCCTCTTCGACGGGGTCCTGGACATGCTTGTCTCATTGAGGAAACAACATATTGCAATCGGGATCATCACCCGGAACTGTTTTCGCGCCCTAGAGACCATATTCCCCGATTACCGGGAGTATGTGGACGCCCTCATCACCCGGGAAATGACCCGTTTTGTCAAGCCTGATCCGCGTCATTTGATGGAAATCTTGTCGATTTTGACGGTACCGGCGGGAAAAACCCTCATGGTCGGGGATCACCCGATCGACATACAAATCGGAAAAGAAGCCGGTACCTACACCGCCGCCGTATTAACCGGCACGGGAAAACACCGTGATCTTCAGGAATCGTCGCCCGATTATCTTTTGTCTCAGGTCGTCGAAGTGCAACAGATTATCGATCTGACAGACCTGCAGGGTTCGGTTTGATCTTTCGGCGCGACTTTCCATTGACTTCTTGCCTGAATCTGATTATGAAAGGCGCTGCCTGTTGACCGGCGCATCTAAAATTTCACAATATTTAATACTATACGATATTTAGCGAGGTCGAATGATCAATAAAGAGATTTTTCGCGAGTACGATATCCGGGGGATGGTGGATGTCGATCTGACCGTTGATGTTGTCGTTGAACTGGGACGGGCAATTGGAACATATGCCCGCGATTGCGATGTCAAGACACTTACCCTGGGACGCGATTGCCGCCTGAGTTCCGAAAGATACCGGGATGCCCTGGCCGGTGGGTTGAACATGGCCGGTATCGATGTCATTGATATCGGTATGTGCACGACCCCCATGTTGTACTTCTCCATTCGTCAGTTGAACAGCGGCGGCGGCGTCATGATCACCGGAAGCCACAATCCGCCGGAGTTCAACGGGTTTAAAATATGTATCGGTCCCGATACCATTTACGGCGATCAGATTCAGATGCTTTTTCGGATCATGAAAGCGGGGCATTACGCTTCCGGTTCAGGTGGCCTGTCTTTCAAGGACATCTCCAGGGATTATGAAGATTATCTTTTCGGGAACGTACGCATCGAAAAGCCTCTCACGGTTGTTTTGGACGGCGGAAACGGCACGGGGGGGCATTTTGCCCTGCCCCTTCTCCGCCGGTTCGGTTGCCGTGTGATCGACCTGTACTGCGAGCCCGACGGCCGCTTCCCCAATCATTTCCCCGACCCCACGATACCTGAAAATCTTACCGAACTGATCCGCACCGTTTCCCGCGAGCATGCCGACCTGGGCATCGGTTACGACGGCGATGCCGACCGGATCGGCGTTGTCACCGACAGGGGGGAAATCCTCTGGGGTGATGAACTGCTCCTGCTTTTTTCACGATACGTTCTTCAAGACCATCCCGGGGCGACCATTATCGGGGAGGTCAAATGTTCTCAAAAGCTCTATGACGATATAGCCCGGCACGGCGGCCGTCCCATCATGTGGAAAGCCGGCCATTCCCTCATCAAGGGGAAATTGAAAGAGGAAAACGCCCTGCTTGCCGGAGAAATGAGCGGGCACATCTTTTTCGCCGACCGCTACTTCGGCTACGACGACGCCGTCTACGCCACGTTGCGCCTGCTGGAAATCCTCTCCCAAACCGGGAAACCGTTGAGCGCCCTTCTTGCTGACGTGCCGAAAACCTACGCCACCCCTGAAATCCGGATAGATTGTCCCGACGCGATCAAACAGCGGGTTGTGGATACCGTGAAAGCCCATTTCGCGGGGAAATATCCGATGATCGACCTGGACGGCCTGCGTCTGTCCTTTCCGGACGGCTGGGGATTGTTGCGTTCGTCCAATACGCAACCCGTCCTGGTATTGAGATTCGAGGCCTCGACGGAAAAAGGCCTGGCGGACATACGTAATATCGTCGAAACCGCCTTGAACGAAAAGATGACCGAAGTGTTGACAACTCTTTGATATTGCCGCCGTTCTTGAAATCTCACTGGGTGCAGGTGCCTTTCCCCGCCCCCGTCAAGGCTAAAATGACGTGATTGGCCGCCATGAGGCCGAAGATGGCCGGTAAAGTGGGATGACTCGGCAGAACCCGGCGGTTTCGTCCCCGCAAATACGTCCCGGTCGTCGCCAAAGTCGGGGCCGGTATTGTCTCAACCCTTTCGTGAACTTCCTCCGTCGAGTAAACAACCGGGAAATCCGTACCGATCTGCCGCCGCCGCAATTGCCGCCTCACGGTTCGGGCCAGGGGACAGACCGTCGTGTTCTCCAAATTGTCAATCCGGATCAGGCAAGGATCCGTTCTTCCGGAGGCCCCCATGGCGGAAATAATGGGAATGCCCTTTTCCCGGCACCATCGGATCAGTTCCACTTTCGGGTTGAGGCTGTCGATGGCATCGATCACGTAATCGAGATCCGTCGTGATCAACTCGCCTTCCGTATCGTGATGGAAGAACGCCATTCGCGCGTCGATTACAACCCGGGGATTGATTTGAAGGTATCGATCCCGGGCCGCCTCCACTTTGGGCACATCCATGTTTGTCGCCAGGGCGATCAACTGGCGATTGACATCGGACGGGGACACCCGGTCGCAGTCGATCACGCGAAGTTTCCCGATTCCCGCACGCACCATGGCCTCCGCGGCATAGGATCCCACGCCCCCCAGACCGACCACGGCAACAAAACTTTTCTGCAAGCGATCAAACCCGGCCTCTCCATAAAGCATCCGGTTGCGGATAAAATAATCCCTGTTCTCCATCATGACTTAGCTTCCTGCCTGAAATTGAAGAGGATTTCTGCGTTTTTCGAACTTTCCCGGCAGATATGCTCATATTCCACATTGCGCAGTTCCGCCATTTTATCCGCGATTTCCACCAGATGCATCGGTTCCACTTCCGAGGCCGGCGTGCTTTCCGTCGCGATGGACGGCGCATCCGTTTCCAGGAGATAACGCTCTGTCGGAACGGACCGGGCATTGCGGTGATATTTACGCGCCGATTTTCTCGTCACGGACCCTGAAAAAGAGATATAAAACCCGAGATCGAGAAACATTCTCATGAATTCAGCACTGCCGGAAAAGGAATGCATTACGCCACAGATTTTTCCCCGG
>CAZIPU010000035.1:0-3664 GCA_964541005.1 uncultured Syntrophales bacterium
AAACCTGGAGGAGGCTTCAGACGTCGGATCATTTCTATTACATGTGTACGAAAGGGTTTGCCGACGGGGATGTGCACACCTGCTTCAATCCCTGGGAATCACCCTATGATGCCTACATCAGTTACATGAACATTTTGGACGATTTTGATCGAAAACTGCGTAAGTAGAGGAGAAAAAGCATGCCTGAACAGGAGAAGGGGTTTCTTTTTGAAGTCAGCTGGGAAGTCTGCAACAAGGTCGGGGGGATATACACCGTTGTTACGAGCAAGCTTCAGGAAGCGATTGCCTCGTATGGAGAAAATTACTTTCTTCTGGGTCCTGATCTTAAGACGAATCCTGACTTCGAGGAAACGGACGAAGACTGCTGGGTAAGGATCCGGGAAACCACGGCCATGAAGGATATCGCCTGCCGTTTCGGCCGATGGAAAATCCCCGGGGAACCGAAGGTCATCCTGATCAGCGTGGGCAAGAAATACAACAAGGATCAACTCCTTTACACGATGTGGGAAGAGCACGGCGTCGATTCTATCGCCGGCGGATGGGATTACATCGAACCCGTCATGTTCAGCTACGCCTGCGGAGAGGTCATCGAGACGGCATATAATATCCTGGCAAGACCCCAGGAACGGACAGCGCTTGCCCATTTTCACGAATGGATGTGCGGTGCGGGACTGCTCTACCTGAAAGAGAAGGTGCCGGAAATCGGCACGGTTTTTACCACCCATGCGACGATCCTCGGCCGCTCTCTTGCCGGTTCGGGAATGGACATCTATGCGAACATGGAACTTATTTCACCCCAGCGCGAGGCGACGGCACATAATATTACAGCGAAATACTCCATGGAAGCGGCCTCGGCCAGGGAAGCCGATTGTTTTACGACGGTCAGTGTCATCACCGCCACGGAAGCCCTGAACTTTCTGGGCCGGGCCCCCGATGTGATTACCCCGAACGGTCTGAATATCGAAAACATCCCGGATCTGTCGCAGAACAGGACCCCGGCTCTCAAAGCGAGGGAAAAGCTTCTGGAAGGGGCGTCCCGTTTTCTGAGAAGAGATTTCCCTCCCGAGACTAAAATGATGATTATTTCAGGGCGTTATGAGTTCCATAACAAGGGAGTCGATGTCTTCCTCAACGCCCTCGGTCAACTGGAAAAGGACCTGGCCGAACACGAATCCGTCCTGGTTTTCCTGGCCGTCCTTGCCGGTCACACGGATCTGAATCCCCGTCTTCAGAGTGATTTTGCAAAACCCTCTTCTTCTGAAGCGGCGGGTGGGGCGATCGCCACCCATCGCTTGAACTACGAAGCGTCGGATCCCATCCTGCAAACCTGTAATCGGCTGGGGTTCCGGAACGCCTCCACGAACCGGGTACAGGTCATCTTTATCCCTGCGTACCTCGACGGCTACGATGGTCTGATCAATATGTCCTATTACGAGGCCCTGTCGGGATGCGACCTGGGTGTATTCCCGTCATACTACGAACCGTGGGGATACACGCCCCTGGAATGTGCCGCCTATTCCGTCCCGACGGTAACGACCGACCAGGCGGGATTCGGGGTCTGGGTTCGTGAGAACATGGGCGAGTCAACGGGGGTGATTCTTCTGAACCGCAAGGGCCGGCCGATTCAGGAGATAGAAGACAACCTCTACGGTATTTTGCGGCAGTTTGTGTTTCAGGATGAACAGATGCTTCAGGAACAGCGGAAAAACGCCCGTGATGTGGCCGAACATGCCAATTGGGCGCAGTTTTACCGTTTCTATATCGAAGGATACGAACGGGCGGCTGCCAAGGCACTGGAACGATCACGAAAACTTCTCAGCAGGGAGGAAACTGCAGAGGAAAGGCATACTTTTGCGGGAAGCGTATCCACCCAGCCCCATTTCCGCAATTTTACCGCTGTTGCACATCTGCCGAAGAAAATCGCGAGATTGAGAGAGTTGGCATACAACGTCTGGTGGGCCTGGAATCCGCGGGTTTTCGATCTGTTTGCACCGCTGGATCCCAAGACATGGAATGAAATGATGAATAACCCCGTCCGGATGTTGGAGATGATCTCTCCGGACAAGCTGGAGGAAGCGGCGGACAATTCCTTCTATACAGGACGTTATCGGCAGATTTTCAAGCTTTTCGACCAGTATATGGAAGAGAAAAACATCCACAAACGGATCTTTCCTGCACCGGAAATCAAGGCGACCAATCCCATTGCCTACTTTTCCACGGAATACGGATTGCATGAAACGATTCCCATCTATTCCGGCGGTTTGGGGACCCTTTCCGGCGATCATCTCAAGTCGGCAAGCGATTTGAACATTCCTCTGGTGGGAGTGGGGCTTTACTATAAAAACGGTTATTTCCATCAGGTTATCGATCAGAATGGAATCCAGATCGCCGAGTATCCCGAGAACGACCTGACCCACATGCCCCTGAAGATCGTTCAGGATGATCTGGGGAATGAAGCCCAGGTGTCCATCGATCTGCCCGGGCGCACCCTTTATGCGAACATAAGGGAGATCAAGGTGGGGCGCGTCACGCTGTATCTGCTGAATACGGATCTGCCGAGAAACACGGTTCAGGACCGTCGAATCACGGACAGGCTTTACGCGGCGGATCAGAGGACACGCATCGAACAGGAAATCCTGTTGGGGATGGGTGGCGTGAAACTCCTGCGCAAGCTGGGCTTCAAACCCCGAGTCTATCACATCAATGAGGGACACTCGGCATTTCTTCTGCTGGAGAGAATTTCCGGTCTCATGCTGGAGGAGGGGCTGTCCTTTGACGAAGCTGCGGAAGTTGTTCGGACCAGCAGCATCTTTACGACTCATACCCCTGTTGAGGCCGGGAACGAGCGGTTCAGCCGGGAATTGATGGAGTATTATTTTTCCGGTTTTGTAAGGAAAACCGGTATCACCTGGTCCCAGTTCTGGGAACTGGGCCGTAAAGATCTGGGGGACGACAAACCTTTTTTCATGACGATTCTGGCCTTGAAGCTGACCCACATGAGTAACGCGGTCAGCGCCATTCACGGGCAGATTTCCCGCCATATGTGGAAAGATGTCTGGAAAGGTTATCATGACACGGACATCCCGATCCGCCATATTACCAATGGCGTCCACATGATGAGCTATATTTCACCGCGGATGAAAGAACTTCTGGACGGATTCCTGGGGCTGGACTGGGAGAGAAACCTGACGGATGTGGAACGATGGCGGAAAATTGATGACATTCCGGATAGTTTGCTGTGGCGTACCCGTTTTGAAGTGAAACAGCGGACCATCAATTTTCTCCGTGACCAGATATCCCGCCAGTACGCCGAATACGGCATTTCCAAGACCTGGCAGGAAGAGATTTTTTCCCGGATCAATCCCGCGGCGCTCATGATCGGTTTTGCCCGGCGTTTTGCCCCCTACAAGCGGAGCGACATGCTGTTTTCCGATCTGGATCGTCTGGACCGGATTCTCAATCACAAAACGCGCCCTGTTCACATCATCTTTGCCGGAAAGGCCCATCCGAACGACGATATGGGCAAGAGCCTGGTCAAAAAAGTGATTGAAATTTGCCGGGACGAACGTTTCCGGGGGAAAATTTTCTTCATCGAGGATTACAACATCCGCGTGGCGAGGCACCTTGTTCAGGGAGTCGATCTCTGGCTCAACACGCCCCGCCG
>CAZIPU010000035.1:3764-12090 GCA_964541005.1 uncultured Syntrophales bacterium
GCGTGGCGAGGCACCTTGTTCAGGGAGTCGATCTCTGGCTCAACACGCCCCGCCGTCCCTATGAGGCCAGCGGAACAAGCGGGCAGAAAGTGATCGCCAATGGCGTCCTGAATATCAGTGTTGCCGACGGCTGGTGGCCGGAAGCCTATGACGGAACCAACGGCTGGACGATCGGACCGCTGGTGACCGACTATGCCGAGGCCGTACCCAATGCCGATGAAGAGGATTGTCAGTCCCTCTATAATTTACTGGAAAACACCGTCATTCCCCTGTTCTATGATCGGGATATGGCGGGTTTGCCCGTCAACTGGATCAAAATGATCAAGCGTTCCATGGCGACGCTCGTCCCGAAGTTCAATACGGAGAGGATGCTGATCGAATATTTCAACGAGATGTACCTTCCTACGGCAAAACGAGCCAGGGAACTGTCCCAGAATTCCTATGCCCTGGCGAAGGAATTGGCGGATTGGAAGGGAAAACTGCCTATGCGGTTCGCATCGCTTCGGCTCCTCGATTTCAGCGTCGAAGGGTTCCACGGGGAGATGATTCATGTGGATGAACCCTTGACGGTAACCGTTCATATTGATGCGGGTAAGATGGACCCCGAAGAAATCCATGTGGAAATGATGATCGGTAAAAAGGCAAAAGACGATAGGCTGAAAGACGTGGAATGTGTTCCCCTGTCCCTGGTCAATGCAGACGATCCGGCGATGCTGACATTTTTCGTGGAATACATTGTTCGGGAAAACGGCCCTTACAGCTACGGCGTCCGGGTCATGCCCCACCACCCGCAATTGTCTTCCAAGGTGGAACCGGGCATGGTTTTCTGGGGATGATGCCGGTTCCTTTGTCAAAGGCAGGGATATGACACGCCCGGGAAGGTGCGAGTTTCCGGCTGGTGCACGGCCTTATTTCCTCCCGATCAGCCACAGAATAAACGTCAGGAGGAGGCTGATCAGAAGGCTCGTGGCAAGGGGAAAATAAAAGGAAACATGTTTTCCCCGGAAATGGAAATCTCCCGGGAGCCGCCCGAACCAGGGAATTTTGCCGTAAAGAAACAGGACAATTCCCAAAACGGCGATTACGCATCCGATAACGATCAGGAACTTGCCCAACTGCGGCAAGGGTGCCATGGCTAACCCTCCTTCGTCCATTGAAAGGGGGTCTCGACACTGAAATCGGGGCGGAGATCACGGTCGTCGACTTCCTGCACGAAGAGCTGTTCGAACCCCATGTCGAGGGCCCGGTTGACCACCTCCTCGTATTCATCCGGGTTGACGCGTCTTCCCAGCGATGGGTGGTCCTTCACGGCCGGGGTCGGCGTATACTGGGACATCAGACTCAGCGGGATGTTCCGCGACAGATGGTTCCGGATCAGATGCAGGACCTGAATGCTGTTTTCGATATGGCCGGGGAGAACCAGGTGGCGGATGAGCATGCCCCGGGTTGCGATCCCTTCGTCATCCATTTCCAGGTCCGGGCCGACCTGGATCATCATTTCACGGATCGATTCCAGGGTGTAGCGCGGATAGTCGCGCACCCCGGACAGTTCATGGGCGTCTTCATCGTTTCCGTATTTGAAATCAGGAAGATAGATATCGACCCGACCGTCCAGCATGCGGATGATCTCGGGATTTTCGTATCCCCCGCAGTTATAGACGAAAGGCAGGGCCAGCCCCGCATCCCTGGCCAGTTCAAGGGCATCGATCAACTGCGGCACCTGGGGTGTCGGTGTGACCGCCTCGATATTGTGACAACCCCGGTTCTCCAACGCCAGGATGTGCCGGGCCACCTCCACCGGGGTCATGGTTTGCCCGTGAATTTTGTGACTGATCTGGTAGTTCTGGCAGAACCGGCACCGGAGGTTGCAGGAAGACAAAAAGAGGGTTCCGGCGCCACGGGTTCCCGAGATGGGGGGTTCCTCTCCATGGTGGGGCAGGGCCCGGGCAAGCATGATCCCGTTCCCCAGGCCGCAGATGCCTTTTTCGCCGGCAGCCCGGTCGACGCCGCATTGGCGGGGGCAGAGGCGGCAGGAGAGAAGGAGCTCCTGAAGGTTTTTACCCCTGAAATCGGATCTTGAATTTTGATTCATCGGTTGCATTTTTCCCGAATCGCGGGACGCTTTTTCTGCTTCACAAGGGCAAAACGGATTCCCGAATCCGGCCGCTTGCCGCCAGTTCGAGAAATTCATCTCCCAGATGAGCCGATTGTTCGACGGCTTTCCACCAGTTGCGGATGCGGGTATCCTGGTTGTCGACGTAGGTAACGAGATCCTCCCGGTCCGGGATTTTTCCGTCGGGGAGTGTGGCTACAAAGGCCGGTGTCGGATAGACCATGAGCACGTTGTCCATCAATTCCGCAGGCGACTGACGGGATTTGAGATGCTTGTCCAGCCAGGTGGGTTTGCTCTGTGCCTGGTGGTGAAAGAAGAGCGTCATTTCTCCGGCGCGGGGTGTGAAAGTTTCGTTGATGTGATAATCCACGAGTCCGCCGTCCCGGTAGATGCCCCGGGGGGCGCCGAAAATATCCCTTACCCCGGAAACGACAAGGGGGATCGCCCCTGAGGACAGGACGGCGTGCTTGAAGTTGGATGTATTCAGCGGGATGCAACGGCCGCGGAACGTCCCGTTCAGACAGAAGGCGGGCGGTTTGGGGCCGGAGTAGAAGACGATTCTTTCAAAAAAACGGTAGATCGTTTCAGGGAGGACAAGATTCCCGGCAAAGCACAGTCCCAGACCGGTCTTCTGGACCCAGGGGGTTTCCGAGGCGGCAAGTTTCCTGGCCCGGGCCGTGATGATAGCCAGGCGGTATTTCTTGTTTGCCAGGGCGAAGGGGATAGCGTCGTCTTCGAGGTAACGGTTGATGATCTTCGTAAGCGCGTTTCGTACCGTTTGCGGGGTATCCTTGCGCCGGTAACGGGCTTCGATATAGGCCTGCCTTAATGCAAGGTAGCATTTGACCGGTTCCGGCTGGGGCCAGGCGGAAAAACGCCAGGCCCCGGACGAAGCCCCCGCCAGGAGGACCGCCCGGTTCCGTCCCAGGCATCCCTGTTCGAGAAGGGTCAGATCGAAACCGCTGGTCACCAGCCAGCGGGGTCCGGACGCGGAGCCGTAGTAGGTGCTGACCCGGTTCCAGTCGAACCCGCCATCGCGGATTATTTGCAGGGCGTTCTTTCCCGCCTTGACAATCAGATTATCGATCACAAAATGAACGTTCCCTTTTCCGTATGTTTTACTCCCGGGATCACAGCATCCCCGGGATGAAATGCCGTTGTGCCGGTTGTTCCGTCCCTGCCATCAAACACCTTGACACGATGGTGGCCCTTTTGTACATTACGGCCACGGCATGGAAGGGAACTCACAGCGGGCGGTGTGCATATCTTCAGCAAATTTACTGAACCGACCCAAGCCCTTCGGCGGTAAAAACGACGGCAGATCGGCCGCGAATGACGGACCATACACAATGGCAGGTAAATTTGTCAAACGGATTGTCGCCGGATGGTTTCGATCAGGATACGGCGTTCAATATCATTGATGCAAAAGGAAGGGGAGGTTGAATCTTTCATGGATGTGAAATCCGAAATCATGGGGATGGCGAAAAATGCAAGAGCCGCCGCTGCGGTCTTGTCCAGGGTTTCTTCAAGGGTCAAGGACAAGGCCCTGCTCGATATGGCAGATGAACTGCTGCGGCAGAAGGACGTCCTGATCGGTGAGAACGGGAAAGACCTGGAATATGCCCGGACGATCGGTCTGTCCGGCGCCATGCTGGACCGTCTGACCCTGAAGGAATCCACCCTGAACAGCATGGCCGCGGGTTTGCGGGAAGTGGCGGCATTGCCGGACCCCGTCGGGAAAGTCACCTCCATGTGGAAGAGACCCAACGGGCTCCTTGTCGGCCGGATGCGGATACCCCTGGGGGTCATCGGCATCATCTATGAGTCCCGGCCGAATGTGACCGCCGATGCCGCCGCCCTGTGCCTGAAGTCGGGTAACGCCGTCATCCTCCGGGGCGGTTCGGAGGCGATTCATTCGAACCTGGCCATCGCCCGGATTCTTCAGGATTGCCTGAAAAAGGCCGGTATCCCTGAGGGAGCCATTCAGGTCATTCCCATGACGGAACGGGAAGCGGTCTACGAGATGCTCCAATTGGAAGAACTGATCGATCTCATCATTCCCCGGGGCGGGGAAGACCTGATCCGCGCCGTTGTGAACCAGTCCAAAATTCCCGTAATCAAGCATTACAAGGGCGTTTGCCACATCTTCGTCGATGCCGACGCCGATCTCGACATGGCCTGGGAGATCTGCATGAATGCGAAGACCCAGCGTCCCGCCGTCTGCAATGCCCTGGAGACGCTCCTGGTTCACCGGGATATTGCCTCCCGTTTCCTGCCCAGGATGGCGGAGAAGTACCGTGACGCCGGGGTCGTCCTCCGCGGATGTCCGGGGACACGTGAACTGCTCGCCGATGTAGAGGAAGCGACGGAGAAAGACTGGTACGAGGAATATCTCGACCTGATCCTGGCGGTGCGGATCGTGGACGATTTGGACCAGGCCATGGCCCACATTGAACAGTACGGATCCCTGCACACGGAGTCGATTATTACGCAGAATTATGCCAACGCCCAGCGTTTCCTCAACGAGGTCAACTCTTCGACCGTCCTGGTCAATGCGTCAACCCGTTTCAGTGACGGATTCGAACTGGGGTTGGGTGCGGAAATCGGGATCAGCACGACCAAGTTGCACGCCTACGGTCCCATGGGTCTCGAAGAGTTGACGACGGCGAAATTCATCATCTACGGGAACGGTCAGGTGAGATCATGAAATGGGGCCTTCTGGGCGGGACCTTCGATCCGATCCACATCGGTCATCTCCGCTCCGCCGAGGAGGTTCGCGAATTGTTCGATCTGGACCGGATCATTTTCATCCCTGCCTCTGTGCCTCCCCATAAAACGACCGGCGGCATCACGCCCTTTTCGCACCGGGAGCGGATGGTCCGTCTGGCCATCGAAAACAATCCCTGTTTTTCCTTCTCCGGTGTGGAAAACGAGCGGGAGGGGAAGTCCTACTCCGTCGAGACCATCGCCCATTTCCTGAACGAGTACGGAAAAGATCTGGAGATCTATTTTATCGTCGGACAGGATGCCTTTCAGGCGGTCACGATCTGGAAAGACTGGGAAAGACTGCTGATGATGTGCCACTTTGTCGTCATGACGCGGCCGGGGTACGAACAGAAGGATCTCCAGGGGATTCTGCCGCCTTCCTTTGCCGAACGGTTTTCCTACCGGGCGGAGGATCATGGGTTCCACGGCCCCACGGGGTACGCCGTCTATTTCCGGAAAGTCACCTTCCTCGACATCTCGTCGAGCCGCATCCGGCAGCTTGTGGCGCGGGGCAGGTCGGTCCATTATCTGGTTCCTGACGCCGTAAACTGTTACCTGCTCCAACAGCGGCTCTACGCGCGGGATTGATCTTTCTTACGTAGAGACTTCGGTTCTGTTTGCGGTGGAAACGGACAAATCAAGTGATCCGCCTTTTCCACAGAGAAGGCGGGTTAGAGATTCGTTACCGGCCGGTAACAGGATATAACGTTTACATTCATTTAACCCATCCGTCACAATTCTGTAACAATTCAGATGTATCATCGATACCAAATGCGAACAGGAGGAATGTCAATGCATCCGGTCAAATTATGGTTTATTGGTCTGCTGGGCTTTTTCATAGCGGCCCAGACGAGTCCGGCCACAGCCGCTGTGGTTGTGAAAGGATCGACCACGGTCCTGCCCATCGTTCAGGCGGAGGCCGAAGCCTACATGAAAGCGCATCCCGGGGTAAACATCTCCCTCTCCGGCGGCGGATCGGGGGACGGGATCAAGGCCCTCATCGATAAGTCGGCGGATATCGCCAATTCTTCGCGGGAACTGAAGCCGGAAGAAACCGATCTGGCCCGGAAAAGGGGGATCAAGCCTCTCCTTCATCCGATTGCCATGGATGCCATCGTGCCCATCGTGAATCCCAGGAACAGGGTGAAAAACCTGACCATTGATCAGTTGAGCCAGATTTATCAGGGGAGAATCCGGAACTGGAAGGAAGTCGGCGGGGACAATATGGCGATTGTGGTTGTTTCCCGTGACAGCAGTTCGGGGACCTTCGAATCCTGGGGACAACTGGTCCTCCACGGGGCGAAAGTGACGCCGCGGGCGCAGATGCAGGCCTCCAGCGGCGCCATTGTCCAGGTGATTTCAAAAAATAAATATGCTGTCGGCTATATCGGCATCGGCTATCTTAACAAAAGCGTAAAAGCCCTGACCGTCAACGGTGTTCCGGCAACCGTGCAAACTGCCGTATCCAGGCAATATCCCGTGTCGCGGCCGCTGTACATGGTGACGAACGGCGAACCGAAGGGCGACACGGCCGGATTTGTCAAGTTTGTCCGGGGTAAGGAAGGGCAACGAATCGTCGAGAAAACGGGGTTTGTCCCCCTGAAGAGGAATTAGAGATTTGTCGCCGCTGAATGGGTCCGGAAGGGAGATGACGTATAGATGACACGCCGACAGAAAGAGACCCTGATCAAAAACACCTTCTTTCTTTTTGCGATCATTTCCCTGCTGATCCTTTTTCTGATAGTTCTTTTTCTCTTCCGGGAAGGGCTTCCCATTTTCAAAGAGGTGACGCTCCGGGATTTTCTTTTCGGAAATGAATGGTATCCGACGTATCAGCCCCCGTCTTATGGAATCTGGCCCCTGATTGTCGGATCCCTGATCGTCACCTTTTTCTCCTCCCTGATTGCCGTGCCGATCGGGGTCATGTCGGCCGTTTATATTTCCGAAGTCGCTCCGGAAGCACTGAAAGAAATCCTGAAATCGATCATCGAACTCCTGGCGGGTCTTCCCTCCGTGGTCCTCGGATTTTTTGGTATGGTTGTCCTGGCCCCGTGGCTTCAGGAAACTTTCGATCTGCCCACCGGTTTAAATATCGTCAATGCCTCTCTCATCCTGGCGCTCATGGCCGTCCCGACCATTTCGAGCATCTCGGAAGACGCGCTTTACGCCGTTCCAAAAGAATTCAAGGAGGCGTCCTACGCCCTGGGGGCGACGAAATATGAAACCATTATCCGCGTTATTATCCCTTCCGCCTTCTCCGGAATGACAACCTCGGTCATTTTAGGGATGGCCCGGGCCATCGGCGAGACCATGGTGGTCCTCATGGTGGCGGGAGGAGCTGCGGCGATTCCGGAATCTCTGTTCGATTCGGTCCGGCCCATGCCGGCCAGTATCGCCGCGGAGATGGGGGAGGCGCCGTTTGGAAGCGGCCATTACCATGCCCTGTTTGCGACGGGGATCGTCCTGTTTTTCATGACCCTTATTTTTAATCTCATTGCCGACTACGTATCCCACAAGTTTCGGGAAGAAGGCTCCGGCACGTTATAGATGCCGTTAAAGCACTTGATGAACGAGAAGAAAGAACGCAGGAGCGGAAAAAAGACTCGATGAAATGGCGCTATTTTAAGCAATCCTTTTTCTTTGCCCTGGTGACCCTGTCGGCGGGTTTGCTCCTGCTTTCGCTGGGGGGGCTTTTGACCCATGTTTTCCTGAACGGGTTCCGGGCCATTACCTGGGATTTCCTGACCCTTCCGCCCATGGATTCCATGACGAAAGGCGGAATACTGCCCGCCATCCTGGGAACTTTGTATCTGACGCTCGGCGCCTTGGCCGTGGCGCTTCCCCTGGGAATCGTTTCCGCAATTTACCTGACGGAATATGCGCGTCAGGGGAGGATTGTGCGGATCATTCGCATCGGTGTCAACTGTCTGGCGGGAGTTCCTTCCGTTGTCTTCGGCCTCTTCGGGTTGGGATTTTTCGTTGTTTTTCTCGGATTCGGTTCCTGCATCCTTTCGGGTGCCCTGACCCTGGGGATTCTGATCCTGCCGACCATCATCGGCGCCACGGAAGAGGCCTTAAAGGCTGTTCCCCAGACTTTCCGCGAAGCATCCCTGGCCCTGGGTGTATCGAAGTGGCTGACCATCTGGAAAGTGGTTTTGCCCTTGGCCCTGCCGGGGATCCTGACGGGATCCATCCTGGGAATCGGGCGTGCCGCGGGAGAGACGGCGCCGATCATGTTCACGGCTGCGGCTTTTTATACGGCCAAGCTCCCTGCTTCCATATTTGACGAAGTCATGGCGCTACCGTATCATATCTATGTTCTGGCTACAGCAGGCACCTTTATCGATGAGACCCGGCCTCTCCAGTATGGAACGGTTCTGGTGCTGGTCGGGCTCGTTTTGGGGATCGATCTGTTCGCCATTGTGATCCGGAGTGTCATGAGAAAAA
>CAZIPU010000035.1:12190-15504 GCA_964541005.1 uncultured Syntrophales bacterium
CTCGTTTTGGGGATCGATCTGTTCGCCATTGTGATCCGGAGTGTCATGAGAAAAAAGAAAAGGTGGTAATCGTGCAAAAGAATTGTATTATCGAGACGAATCATGTCAACTTCTACTACGGTAAATTCAAGGCCCTGACCGATATTTCCATGGCTTTTCAGAAATATCGGATCACCGCCTTGATTGGCCCGTCGGGATGCGGGAAATCGACCCTCCTGCGTCTTTTGAACCGCATGAACGATCTGATTCCCGAGGCCAGGGTGGAGGGGGAGGTCGTCTTTGAGGACCGGGATATTTACGGACAGGACGTCGATCCGGTGGAAATTCGCAAAAAGATCGGCATGGTCTTTCAGAAGCCGAACCCTTTTCCGAAATCGATTTTCAACAACATTACCTTTGGTCCGAAGCTCTCCGGGATGATTGGCAAGGCCGATCTTGGGAATCTGGTGGAGGAGAGCCTCCGGCAGGCCGTGTTGTGGGACGAGGTGAAGGATATTCTGGACCGCTCGGCCATGGCCCTCTCCGGAGGACAACAGCAGCGTCTTTGCATTGCGCGTGCCCTGGCCATGAAACCGGAAGTGCTCCTGATGGATGAACCCACCTCTGCACTGGATCCCATCTCAACGGCAAAAATCGAAGAACTGGTTGAGGAACTGAAAAAACAGTACACGATTATTATCGTGACCCACAACATGCAGCAGGCAGCGCGCATTTCGGACATGACGGGCTTCTTTTATCTGGGTAAACTCATCGAATACGAACCGACGGAAAAGATCTTTACCAATCCCTCCGTCAAGCAGACGGAAGATTATATCACCGGCCGGTTCGGTTAGACCGTTCCGGATAACATGGGACGTTTGAATATTGAACGTGCGGACGATGTATCAGGGGGCAAGAAAAGAATGGAAGACAAAAAACACACGAGTATGCAGTATGAGAAGGAGCTTCAGGACGTCAAGGAAAGCCTGCTTTACATGGGAGCCATTACGGAGAAGTCCATCGAGAAAGGTGTCAATTCCCTGCTGGAGCATGATTCGGAACTCGCCAGGCAGGTGATCTGCGACGATGATCTGATCGACCGTCTGGATGTGGAAATCGAGGAAAAATGCATCCGCTTGCTTGCCTTGAGACAGCCTGCCGCAAAAGATCTCCGTTTCATCACCACGGCGATCAAAATCAACGGCCATCTGGAAAGAATCGGTGACATGGCGGCAAACATCGCGGAGAAGGCCATCATTCTCAACGAGATACCCCAGATCAAACCCTACATCGATCTTCCGCGGATGTCTGAACTGGCGCGGGAGATGATCCGGGAGAGCCTGGACGCCCTGGTACACGAAGATGCGGCCCTGGCGGGAAAGGTCAAAGCCGACGACGCCATGATGGACCAGATGAACGAACAGATTTTCCGGGAGCTTCTGACCTTCATGATGGAGGATCCCCGGAAGATTCATGCATCCCTGATCATCATGCAGATCTCCAAGAATCTGGAGCGGATCTCGGATCATGCCGAGGGCATTGCCGATATGGTCATCTACATGATCACCGGACAGAGCGTCCGCCATCAGCCTTCCTGCGAGATGCCGAAACATGACTAACCGCCTCCTGGTCAGATTCGCTTTCATCTACCTGGCCATTCTGGTCATTTCCTTCACCATCCTGGGGATTCTCATCGACCGCCAGGTCCGCCAGGGGATGACCGAGAAGATTACGGAAGACCTCCTCAATGAGGGGCGGGTCATCTCGAACCTGTCCATGGAGGATGTGATGAAGCATCTTTCTCACCTGACCCGGGACACCAGGGCGAGACTGACTCTGATCGATGCGACGGGAACGGTTGTCGGCGATTCCGCCGGGAAGGTCCGGTCATTCGACAATCACCTGAACCGACCGGAAATACAGGAATCCCGCCTCAGAGGTCAGGGCCTGAGCACACGTTACAGTGCCACGTTGAAAACGACCATGCTCTATATCGCCCTGCCGATTCGGGGGGAGAATCAAGAAATCGTGGCCTATGTCCGCCTGTCCCGCCCCCTGGTCGAGGTGGAAAAAGCGGCGGCGGATATCTGGAAGACGCTTTTGCTTTCGGCTTTCGTGGTCCTGCTGCTGTCCCTTTTGCTGGCCTTTGCCTTTGTGGTAAAAATTATCGTACCGGTGCGCCGGATGGCTGCTTTTACGGAAAAGGTGATTGAAGGCGTTCCACCGGGATCCCTTCCGGCGGTTACGGGGGATGAAATCGGTCGCCTGGCAAGAAATATCAATCACATGGTGGCCGATCTGGAAGAGAAAATTGCCATGGCAACGGCCGAGAAAGGGATTTTGACGGCCGCATTCAACAGTATGGTGGAGGGCCTGGTCGTCCTGAACAGTCAGAACCGCATTGAGAGTGTGAACCGCGCCCTTGCTGAGATGATGGGATTCCCGCCTGCGCAATGGCAGGATAAAACCCTCCTGGAGGCTTTCCGGAATGCGGACCTGCATCAGGCCCTGGAGCGGTTCATGACGGAGGGGGACCCGATTCTTCAGGAAATTACGATCAGCCGGGAACGGGATCGGATCCTGGAGGTTTTTATATCGGCCATCCACGGCCTGCCGGGAGATGAGCGTAAAACGCTGCTGGTTTTTCACGATGTGACGAGATTGAAACAACTGGAGAAAATGCGGGTTGATTTTGTGGCAAATGTTTCCCATGAGATTAAGACACCCCTGACGAACATTATCGGCTTTGTCGAAACGCTGGCGGAGCGGGAAATAGACGATCAAGAAACCATCCGGCGTTTTTTGCGGACCATCCGGGACAATGCCCTGCGTTTGAACCGGCTGGTGAACGATCTGCTGACCCTGTCCGATATCGAACTCGGCGAATCGAGACTCCATTTGGAGGAAATCGATCTGAAGGAGGTCATGGAGGGAATCCTGGCCATGATGAAGACCCGGCTGGAGGAAAAGCACCTGCACCTGATCCGTAACCTGCCCGACGAAGTGCTCCGGATGCCGGCGGACCGGGATCGCCTTTGCCAGGTGCTCATCAATATCCTGGATAACGCCGTTAAATTTACCCCCGAAGGGGGCACGATCACCGTTGAAATCTCCCGGGAAGAGCGGGAGGTGATGATCCGCATTACGGACACGGGGATCGGCATTCCCAAAAACGAGATTCCCAAGCTGGGTCGGCGGTTTTACCGTGTCGATAAGACCCGTTCCCGCCAACTGGGCGGAACCGGACTGGGATTGTCCATTGTGAAGCATCTGATGGCAGCGCATCGCGGCAGGATGCTGGTCGAGAGCAATCCGGGCCAGGGCACAGCCGTATC
>CAZIPU010000036.1:0-2758 GCA_964541005.1 uncultured Syntrophales bacterium
TACCAAATATTGAATGCTGCGGGAGTTGACCTCTACTATAAGGCCACGAGAGCAGGTGATGTAGAGAACGGCAGTTTAGCAGCATCCTACGATGCCGTATATGGCTCTGCCTACGATGTGACCATCACTTACGAAGGTGGAGGCGTGGCGTACATCAATCCGCCACCCGTGTATATTTTCATTAAAGACGGCAATTCCGAGCCCTATAATTGGTATCTCTTCGAGACGATGTGGAATGGCCTGGACCCTCTCGTCTTTACGGATTTCTGGAAGGATTGGGATGATGCTGGAAATGCCTATAAGCAGGGCGGCTTCTCCCACGTATCGCTATACGGAACCGGCACGGCGGTTCCTGAGCCCAGCATTTTGCTGCTCCTTGGTCTGGGTTTGCTGGGTCTTGCCCGTGCCGGATGGAAGTTTAAGAAATAAAGAAAAACTGTAACTGTACAGGTCTATGAAGGAGAAGGCAGAGTCCGATGGCTCTGCCTTTTTTTATGTGGCCGACTGTACAACGCGAAAATAAAGTAATGCATTGCCTGGTAAGGGATACTTTTCTTTGTCTTGACAACAGGGAGTTCCTTCCTTTAATCTGCAAGCCAGAATCTTGAAAATTCTATTGCATTAATTGTTGATCCAGTTCCCGGAGGAATCAGAGCAAAAGCGGTTTTATTCCGGATGAGCACACAATCTCATGGTCAGTCGGCGCAGCAGATAATACTATCTCATGAGTCTCTCCCCCGCCACCAGTGCTGAGCTTGATCATGGTTCAACTTTTTCTAAGCTAGTCATCAGGCACTGAACATGTTCGAGAATCTGATCACCGGGTATCAGAGACGTTACTTGGAGAAATACCTCCAGAAGCCGGCAGCCTGTCACAAAATGGATCAGGAAAAGTCCCTGCTGAAGGTTTTTCACCGCTGTGCTGCGTCTGTTCCCGCCTACAAAAAATTGCTCCGGGAAAAGGGCGTTGATCCGGAAAGCATCCAGTCCATAGATGCCTTCAAGCGTTTTGTCCCCGTCATCGATAAGTACGACACCTTTATCAAATATGAGAACCGGATATCGCATTTCTGTGTGGATGGGAAATTGGAAGGCATTGTCGCGATCCTGTCCAGTTCCGGTTATTCCGGAAGATTTTCCTATGGACTGATCTCCAAAGAAGAGGATAAAGCGGGCCGGCAGATGGTCGATTTCTATCTGGACCGGCATTTTCATATTGAAAAACGACGGACGCTTCTGATCAATTGTCTGCCCATGGGTGTAAAGGTGCCCAGCGAACGGACGGTGGTTGCAGACGTGAGCGTTCGTGCGGATACGGCAATAGCCCTGGTGCGCGGATTTGGGGAGGATTTTGACCAGATCATCCTGGTCGGCGAAAACACCTTCATGAAATACCTGTTGGAACTCGGGCAGGAAAAGGGGCTCGACTGGTCGGATTATAATGTTCGCCTCATTGTCGGCGAAGAGTGTTTCCCGGAAGGTTACCGCACCTACATGGCCTCGCTTTTAGGCCGCGACATCGACCAGTCCAATGAGGTGATCATCGGATCTTCGATGGGGATTTCCGAGATCGGCCTCAGCGTCTTCCAGGAATCGCCCGGGACGATCGGAGTGAGGAGAAAACTCGATGCGGAGCCCAGTCTGCGGAAGAAATACTTTGGGGATGTGCGTTTTACACCCATGATCTTCAATTACATTCCCCTGGTCGTCTTTGTCGAGGAGGAGAAAAAAGAGGGTGCCGACCACCCCGAACTTGTCTTTACGCCCCTGAGTCAAAAGCGGAAAATGCCGCTCATCCGCTATAACAGTCACGACCAGGGCATGCACTTTGTACCGGGGGAAGACCTGGGAAGGGATGCCGGAACATCCAATCTCCCCATGGTCGCGATATTTGGCAGGGGGGACCACATCAACGTGTCGGGGAACAGGATCTACATCGAGGAGCTAAAGGCTGACCTCTATCGTGACCGATCCCTTGCCGCCAGAATGACCGGCAATTTCCTCCTGCCCGAGGGGACGCATGCGCAAAAGCCGGTCGTGTTGCGCATACAGATGAAGCCAGGCATCGCAGTGCAGCCGGAACTCAGAAAGAAGGCGGAAGAATTGATCGGAGAAAGCTACGGAGACCTGATCAGGACGGAACTGGTGAAATTCGAAGGGATGCCGCTCGATTTTGAAAGAAAACTGCCGTACCTGAGTAAAACATAGGATGAACAAGGGAACAGGGTCAATTATGACGGGGCAGGGGACTTGCCCGATGGAATTCAAGTAAAGGAGGGGCTACTATGGCTGGGCGATGCAAAAGGGGCTTGATCGGCGTCATGGCTTCGTTTATGGCGATGCTAAGTCTGGGGGGGGCTGCTTATGCAGGCGGATTTGGCGATAAGGACTTTTCCCTGCGGTTCCCGGCCGCACTCAGCCGCTTCTCCTCGTACGCAGACGTCGCCGCCGTGGGCGGGGCTTCCGCCGGGAGCAAGTGGCAGACCTCCATCAATCCGGCGTCTGTCGCCTGGCAAAGCATAACGAGCCGTTATCGTGTATCGTTGAATCCCCAGTATTCGGCCATTCTCTTTCAGGAGGACACGGTCCTGCATGTCGTCACGGAATCCGTCACCAGGGATTTTGGAAAATACGGGACGTTTCAGATAGCGCTGGCGCAGGTCCGGAGCAATGAGGAAACGACACGTGACGGCTTCAAGTTTGGCTATGATATGGATTACGTGCAGGCTCAATGGGGCAAGCGGTTTACGGATGATTT
>CAZIPU010000036.1:2858-14964 GCA_964541005.1 uncultured Syntrophales bacterium
GCTATGATATGGATTACGTGCAGGCTCAATGGGGCAAGCGGTTTACGGATGATTTTGCACTCGGGGGGAATTTCAATTATGCGTCGTCGGACCTGACCTACAAGCTCGGTCAGGCAAAACTGGCAGATTCTTCCAGCGACACCTATGGTTTCCGGATCGGAACCCTTTATCGCCTGACAAAAAATCTGCTGGGAGGCCTGGTTGTCGATTATGCCTCGACGCCGGCGACGACGAAATATTACGATATATTTGGGACAGGAATGGGCGATGTGCGTGATCATGACAGGACGAAACAGTTCATTCTGCGCGCGGGACCTTCCTATGAATACCGGAAGGACTCCACAATCAATCTGGATTATCAATACAGTGAATTCAGAAATGACGCGGGTTCCCTGGACATTCACCGGGTGTTTGCGGGGATAGACCATCGGATCGCGGATGCCCTGTTTATCCGCGGCGGCCTCGCCATGGATCAACATGGCAACACATCCTGGACCTGTGGCCTGGGCATATACCCGCTTAAAGAACTGGGGATTGACGTGGGCTACCAGTACGACATGTTTCCCGAAATCGAGTCTGAATTCGGCCGGTCCCACCTGCTGACCGTTTCCCTCAGCATGACCCTGTGATAGAGGGCGATTCTAGGAGGGGGACAATGCTCTCCGGAAATAAATAAGGCAGAGCTGTTTCCGGCTCTGCCTTATTTATTGAAGGTTAGTTTGTTCATTTAACTCCTGAATTTTCTGCTTGCCCCTGCCAGACCAACCAAGCCTAAGCCAAGCAGCAGCAAGATGGCGGGTTCGGGGACTTGCTGCGGCGCAAACCTGCCGGTAAGATAGATTTCCTCGAAACCGTCATTAAGACCGGGCATACCATAAAAATCACCCATCCTGAATTGTACGACAAACTGCAGTCGCCGGTCAAAATTCGCTAGGTTCATCGTCGGCGCATAGGCGATATAATCAAGGTTGCCGCCGCCGCCGGAAAAATAGATGGCCGTTGCAGGCGCGTCTTGATTGTAGACGCCTTCTGCACTGAATCCGGGTTTATCAACATCATTCAGCAGAGGATCCGCACTATACATACGATTGGGATCCACGGGATCCGCGGGCTGGGGATTTTCGTCAAAAGCCCACTCTTCCACGATCGTCCCTGCCGTCCCCGTCACAGCCCCTGTTGCATCCACCAGAATGACTCTACCGACAAATCCCATATTGCGTTGAGAGCCGGTCTGGTTCAGGTCCAACATAAAAACAGGGATATTGTTCTGGGGATCCAACGCGTGCAGGTAATCCAAAACTTGTCCCACAAGAACGGGCCCATTTACTGCCGCCGTTCCATCACCCCACGAACCCTCGAAATTCGTTGCGCTTCCATTTTTATTCTGGGTTGGATCCTGAAAATCAAATGCACCACCCGGGCCTACATCCAGATTATCTTGCCCATCAGCCCCTGTATAGAGCAACACATCCAGAGTTCCGGTTCCCACCCCGCCAAAGGCAGTACTGTAATCGCCATATGTCGCAATGGGAAGGTCTCCGTTGGCCTGGGCCTCCTCGAGCAATGCTGCCGAATAGGACCAGAAGTCATCATGCGCCCATGCCAGATACCTGTCATAAAGTACTTTATCACCTGTTGTATATTTCATCGTTGGATCGGGCAACACGATGTCAGCTGCACTACCCGATGCCACCGCCAACAGGCTAAATAAGGAAACAAAAACTACTGCCATCAATACTTTTTTCATGATCTTCATCCCTCCTTTCTTTTTCGATTATGAAGCTCTTTGTATTGATCAAAGCAAGAACGAGACCACACACGTTTCGTAAACAGCGTCCGCTATAATCTCGGGTGATATCATGCGGTTATTTATCCGTACGTCCTTTCTGTATCGGCGATGCAATGACAAATGTAAAATATTCCGGCGCAGTTTAGGCGCACTGTTTCATGACTAAAAAATGATTAAGGGTTGAAGTAAAAGGTGATCATGAATAAGTTCCTTAATATTCTCATGATTTTTAAACGGGTGATCGGTTGGAATCGAAAGAAGGGCTGAAAAGAACCGATTACGGCCCTTTCGTTGTGTAAGAGATTCCGACAGCAAAGCGTCATGACCTCTTAAGAACTCAATATTCCTATCTTTATTTTATCTCAACCGCCAGGAAACCGGGCCATCCTGCTTTCCAGGTCATGCCAGGCATAGCGAGAAATCAGGCTTACTCATGCAATGGCCACTCGCAGATTTACTGCATTCATTCGCTATGAACCTCTCTCATCCCGTTACAGAGCGTCTCCGTGGTTTCTCGGCGCCTGCCTGGCCGTCTTGCAGATACGTTAACGTCACAGGACATTTTTAGATGAATAAATGGCACAGCATGTGCTTCTCATAAAAGGTCACGGTCCTTCACACGTAAGAGAAAGGACTCAGATATGTTAAGATCCGCAGAATTATTTTCGGTGCGTCATGCCAGGCATGATGGATCCGACCAGGATCTCCTCGACTCTTTTCGTCTGCGCTACGAACTATACTGCCTTGAAGAGCGTTTTCTTCCCGTGGAGGATTATCCCGACGGTTATGAGCGCGATGCCTACGATGCATTGTCCGAACACACCGTTGTCCGTGAAAAAAGTTCGGGCAGGATGGCCGGATGTGCCAGATTGATACAATATTCAAGCGAATTGGGATTTCCGACGGCTCACCATTTCCCGGAATTGTACGGCAAATTATCAGGCGTTCCGTTGGCAGAAACGTATGAAGCCTCACGTTTATGCATATCGCAGGCTTTCAGGCACAGAATGGCACCGAAGGACGGACTCTATGGCATAGAAAGCTATCTGGAGGAGGATAATGCCTACCGTGCAAAAGTACAGTCAGAGCGGAGAGCGAATCCCATCGTTTTAATATTGATGATAAGAGCAATGTATCGCTTGACGCTGTCCCTGAGGGGCCGTTTCTGGATAGCGTCCATGGAGCCCGGGTTAATACGTTATCTGGACAAATGTGGCTGGGAATGCACCCGTCTGGCGGATCATCCCGTGGATTTCTACGGCAATGTGATTCCGTGCCTGTTTGACCTCGAAAAAGCAATCATCCGGCTTTCCGAGAAAAGACCGGATATTCATGAGTTCTTTGTTTCGGCGACCATGGATGAGGCATGATCGTCGTTTTCCGCTGCCGCGATAAATTTACACCAGACTCCTCGTGACGTGATCACTCCGGCGGATCTGCAATGAGCCGGTTGCCAGAATTTTGCCTTTTTGTTTTCCTTGTGCAAATTCAAGACATACCCTTATTCCCTCTCCCGATTATGACTTAAGGTCGCTCGGTCCCATTTTTTTCATTTCAATGCCCCGAGGGTCGCCCGGGCTTCATTGGCGCCATCAAAGTCCGGTTGGATCCTGAGGGCTTCGCTGAGTTCCTTTTTCGCCTGGTCCCTGTTGCCGTTCTTGTGGTAGGCCATGCCCAGATGGTATCGCACCAACGCCTGGCGGGGAAGCTTTTCCGCTGCTTCCTTCAGGTACGCCACGGCCCTGCCGGGGACATTCTTCTTGTAATAGATCCAGCCGAGGGTGTCCGCGATGCTGGGATCATCCGGCGCCTGCTCTTTCGCTTTCTGTGCCAGATTCAGGGCCACATCGATGTTTCCGCCCCGATCCGCATAGAGATATGCAAGGTTGTTCGCCGCCGGCGGATAGTTGGGTTCGCTCTTTAAGGCCGTTTCATAATATGCCTTTGCCTTGTCGTAGTTTCTTTCTCTTTCATAAATCATTCCGAGGGCCATGAGGGCGGAAAGGCTGTTCGGTTTCTTCGCGAGGACCGCCTCATACTGACGTTTTGCCTTGTCCACATTCTTTTGCTGCATATAGAAATTTCCGAGAGAAAGATGCAGAGACGGCATGTTGGGTGCCAGTTCAATCGCCTTCTTCAGGTTGGCCTCCGCGTTGGCGGTGTCCCTGTTGATTGCCTGAAGGGTCCCCAGCATTTGGTAAAGCACGGGATGGTTCGGAATAAGCCTGATCTGCTGCGCGACCCGTTCAATGGCCTTTTGGGGCTCTTTCCGGTTCAGATGGACCAGGACGATTATCTGGAGGGGGTCCACGTAGCCGGGCTGCAGGGATAGCGCCTTTTCGAGTTCGGCCAAGCCTTCCTTCTCTTTCTTCTGCAGCAGAAGTATCTGACCCATCTGGGTATGGCCCGCAGGGAAGTTCGGGGCGATCTGGAGCAGTTTCTCGCACGCCTGGGCCGCATTCGGCACGTTCCGTTGCCGCAGATAGCTGTCGCCGAGGAGGAATAAAGCCTTGGTATTTTTGGGATGGTCTTTCAGCAAGGCGTTGAGTTCCTCGACGGCCTGGCCCGTGTTGCCCTCCTGCAGGTATATTTCTGCAAGCAGAAGACGTGGCTGTAATGCCTTTGGACTCAACTTAACGGCCTCCGTCAGCGAAGCCTTTGCCATTTGCAGGTTCCGGTTTCCCAGGTGAGCCGTGGCGATCAGGTGATGGGCCATGGCATTCTTGGGATTATCCTTGGCATAGGCCTGAAAGAGATTCAGTGCCTGGTCGAATTCGTTGCGGCTCAAGAAAACCCTTCCCTTGAGCAGCATGGCCTCCTGGCTCTTGGGATTGATTTTCAAAACCGCTTCCGCCCATTTTAACCCCTCTTCATACTTTCTTTCCTGGATGCAAAAGTCGGCTAATCTCACAAGGGCCGGGACGTTCTTCGGGTCCGTCTTCACGGCTTCTCTGAAAGATGCCTCGGCTTTTGCTTTCATGTTCCAGGCCAGATAGAAGTTCCCCAGATGGACCCTCAGGGAAGCATTTTCCGGAGACAGTGCGATACCCTGAAGGTAATTTTTTTCCGCCTCTTTCGGCCTTTTAGTGACGGCATAAAAATTTCCCATCATCATCGCCGCCCGTGCATCCTTTGGTGCCACTCGCGTCGCCTCGGAATACTCCCGCTCGGCCAAGTCGGCCCTGCCCGTGCGCAGATAGAATTCCGCCAGTGCGAATCTGGCTCTCAGTCCTTTTTCATCAGCCCTGACAGCGGCCTTGTACATCTGTTCTGCCTGGGGAAGATCCTTCTTCAGCTGGAAAAGATAGGCGAGCTGAAGATAGGCTTCCAGCTTCAGGTCTCCGCTCACGGCTTTTTGGCCTTCCGCGATGGCCTGATCCAGATTTCTTTCCAGCAGATAAAGATTGCTGAGCAACAGGTGGGCTTGAGAATTCGCGGCATCTTTTGCGAGAATAACATCGGCCTGCTCCCGTGCCTTTTTCCGGTCGCCGACCATGAGATACACAAGCCCCAACTGGTTCCGTGCATTGAGCATCCCCGGATTCAGTTCAACGGTTTTGGAAAATTCAGCATAGGCTTCCCTGATCATCCGCATCTGCAGGTAGCTTAGCCCCAGCTTGAAGTGTGCCTTGTCGTTTTTTGGATCCAACTGGACCACGTTGCGGTATTCCAGAACCGCTTCCCGCAGCTTGCCTTCGGAATAGTACTGCTCGCCTTTTTTCCAGTGGCGCTCGATTTTCGCCTCTTTGGTGCAGCCGGCAACGGAGAAGCCATAGACACAGACCAAAAAGATAAGGAATAAATGCCATACGTTCCTTCTATGAAGGGATTTGATTTGAAACATATCGCTCCTTTCTGATCAGCATTGATCGTCAGATTCCGGGGACCGGCAATCAATTGCTCCGCGGTCGTTTCTGCGGTCGGTCGGGGTCCTGACCCGTTATTTTGAAACCTTCAATGGATCTTTTTTACTCTGAAAAGCGCGGAAAAACAACCCGGGAATCAATCCCCCCATTCTCAAATACAAACGACAGGCGACAATTAAACTAAACATTTTGTAATACATATGATATAACCTTGCCGTACCCATCAGAGAAAGGATGGGGCGGTACAATATCCTTACGGAGGATGTTTCCATGCAAAGAAAGTCAATGATCGCTGGCGTATTCCTTTTGGCCTGCCTGGCGGTGGCTTTTCCTGTCGTAACCGCCCCGGCATCCCCGAACCAGTCACCCCTGAAAAGTGCGCCGGTTGAGGCCGCAGCAGAGCAGGATCAATACGTAATCGGAGAGGAAGACGTCCTTTTCATCCACGTTTGGAAGGAAGAGGCGCTCTCCAAAGCCGTGCCTGTCCGCATGGATGGGAAAATCTCCCTCCCCCTCGTGGACGATATTCAAGCCGCGGGGCTTACGCCCCTGCAGTTGAAAGGAGCCCTGACCGAGAAGCTCAAGGCATACGTCGACAACCCGACGGTCACGGTCACGGTGATGGAGGCCAACAGCTTCAAGGTCTACGTCACCGGAAAGGTCCAGAATCCGGGCGTAATGCGCCTGCGCAGTGAAACGACCCTGGTGAAACTGATCACCCTGGCAGGTGGGTTTACGCCTTTCGCCAACGAGAAGAAAATCCTCATCATCAGACGGGAAAACGGTACCGAAAAGAGGATCATGGTCAATTACCGCCGCATTATCGACGGAGATGAGCCTGATGTGGTCATCCGCCGCGGCGACACCGTTATCATCAGATAGAAACACCCCAAACGAGATCACCCCGTCCTGGGAAGCGACGCGGGATCACCTTCAAGGATTGATTGGAACAGCAAACTAGCTTTTAGGAGCAGATGAGCTATGATCAACCCGAAAAAATCGTACACTATTTTCGAATACCTCGAAATAATGCGCCGCCGGATTTGGTACATCGTCATCCCATTTGTGGTGATAACGGTCTTTGTCCTGGGTTATGTCCTCTTTGCCCCCCGTCTCTACAAGGCCACCACCCTGATTCTGGTCAGCCCCCAGAGGGTCCCCGAGGCCTACGTGCAGGCAACCGTCACCTCCAAGGTGGAAGAGCGGCTGCAGTCGATCGCCCAGGAGGTCATGAGCCGCACACGCCTGGAGAGCGTCATCAATGAACTGCATCTCTTCGTGCAGGAAAAAAAGCGGCTCTCCGGCGAAGAGATTGTGGAGTTGATGCGCAAGAATATCACGGTTGAACTGCCGGGGAAAAAAGAGGAAAAGGGTGCCTTCACCATCAGCTACGCCAGTCGTGATCCCGAAGAGGCCACAACGGTGACAAATCGGCTGGCCTCTCTGTTCATCGAGGAAAACCTCAGAATCCGGGAGCAGCAGGCCACGGGGACCACCGAGTTTCTGGCCACCGAGCTGGAGATGGCGAAGGGGCAGTTGGACCGGATGGAGGCTGCTGTGGCACAGTACAAGCAGCGTTTCATGGGCCAGCTACCCGAGCAGCTCGAGGCGAACCTCAAGATGCTCGAGCAACTTCAGAACCAGTATCAGCGTGTGGGAGAGAACCTGCGGGCCGCCCAGGACCGCAAACTTTACATTCAAAAGCAGTTGGCTGATTTCGGGATGGCTGCCGGCGCAACGGCGGGGATGCCCTACAAAACGCCGGGCTTGGGTCCCGATAGTGCCGTATCGGCGCCTGATGGGATGGGGGCCTACGATGCACAGGAAGAGGCGCTGCGGCGATACGTGGATGATCTGCGGTCGAGGTACTCGGAGACCCATCCGGATGTTGTGGCCGCCAAGAAGAGATTGGCTGACATGGAAAAGAAGAAAAATGCCGACGGATCCTCACAGGAAAGCGCCGCCTACAAACGTGATCCCCGGTACATCGAATTGAAGAATCAGTTAACGATGACCGATCTGGAAATCCGGCGTTTTCGGAACGAGGAAGCGAACATCGCCGGCCAGCTTGCCGGGTACCGGAGCCGCATCGAGCAGGCACCGGCCCGGGAGCAGGACATGGCCGCCTTAATGCGCCAATACGCGAGCACCAAGGAGGCCTACGAAAAGCTGCTGCAGAAGAGCCAGGAAGCGCAACAGGCGGAGAACCTGGAGAAGCGCCAGAAAGGTGAGCAGTTTCGGGTGATTGACCCGGCCCGCACACCGGAGAACCCCTTTTCCCCCAATATTCCCAAAGTGCTTCAAATCGGACTTTTCGCCGCTGTCTGCTGCAGTTTTGGAATGGCCTATCTGCGGGAACAGATGGATCGATCGTTTCACGATGTCGACGATGCGGAGCTTGCTCTGGGGCTCAAGGTCCTGGCCACGCTGCCGCCGATCGAAAAGCAGTTGACTTAGCCATGTATCGGATATTTTACGGGTTTAAGGCAAGACCCTTTGAAATCACTCCGGATCCGCATTTCGTCTATCTAAGCGAGAAGCACTTGGAGGGTCTGTCCCACCTGAAATATGCCGTCCAGGAGGGGAAAGGCTTTACCGTCATTACCGGCCTGGCCGGTACGGGAAAGACAACCCTCGTCCACGTTCTGCTTGGCCAGTTGGACGGGCGTGTGCGGACGTCGTTCATCTTTAACCCGCTTCTGGACCAGGCGGATTTTCTCAACTACGTCTGCGATGACCTGGACATCGGCGCCGATGGCCTTAAATCGAGGGGCCAAAGCCTGACGGCCCTGCACCATTTCCTGCTCGATTGCTTTCAGAAAGGGGAAAAGGTTTTTCTCATCATCGACGAGGCCCAGTGCTTAAAGCCGGAACTGCTCCAGGAAGTGCGTCTTCTGACGAATCTCGAGACGTCAAGGCAAAAGCTCCTCCACGTGATCCTTCTCGGGCAGCCGGAACTGACGGCGACGCTCGATAGCCCGGCCTTCCAGCCTCTCAAGCAGAGGATCACGGTCCGCTACCATCTGCCCCCATTAGACCGGTCGGAAACGTGGGAATATATCACCCATCGGCTCAAGCGGGCGGGCTCCCGCGACCTTGCCATCTTCGATAAGGGGGCCATGGAAAAAATCTATCGGTACTCCCGGGGGATTCCCCGCGTGATCAATATTCTTTGCGACAATGCCCTCCTCACCGGTTTTTCACGGCAGCAGAGGCGCATAGGGGCCAAAATCATCCGCGACGTCATCCGCGATTTCGAAAAAAGCGGAAGAAAGGGATGGGGGTGGCCCGGGCGTGTGCTAGGGGTGGCGACAATCTTGGCTATCATTGCCGGATTGATCGTGTTCTGGGAGAAAATATTCGGATTATTTGAGAGGATCATCGCGCATGGGTAAAATGTTTGATGCCTTGAAACGAGCGGAACAGGAAAAAGAACCGCCACTGGAAGACGGATTTCGGAAAGACACACCGGAAGAAATCGTCTTTGACGACAAACTCGCCGCGTATTTTCAGCCGATGTCCATGGCGGCAGAGCAACTACGGCGTCTCCGGACCATAATCATGAAAGCCGGTGTTGAAGGACATCCTCCGAAAACGCTTCTCGTGACGAGCGCCGTGGCGGGGGAAGGCAAGAGTCTGATTGCCGCCAATCTCGCCATGATGCTGGCTGTCGAATTGCACAGTCACGCCCTGCTCGTCGATGGCGATCTCCGCAATCCGTCCCTGGGGAAAATGTTCGGGCTGCAGGAGAAAAAAGGGCTGGCCAATTATCTCAACGGTGAGGCCGAAATAGAAGACCTCTTCATCAAAACACCGATCGAAAGGCTGTCTCTCATCTGCAGCGGCCGTGCCGCGGAGAACCCCGTGGAGTTGATGGGTTCCAACAAAATGAAAACCCTGATCGAGGAACTGCGATCGCGCTACGAAGACCGTTTCATTATTTTCGATTCCTCGCCCATTTTAGCCACGACGGAACCCAGTGTCCTGTATAAAATGGTAGACGGTGTCATCCTTATCGTGCGCGCCGGCTCAACGCCACGGGAATCGGTCCTTCAGGCCATGCGGGTCTTTGAAAAGGGGAAAATACTGGGTGTCGTCCTGAATAATTTGGAATTTAAAACACGGGCCATGATCCAGCGAAACTTCGGGGCCCGTCATTACTACTATGATTACCGTGGTGACAAACCCAAAACAGACGAGCGCGTCTGGAAAAAATGGTGGGACATCATCGGGGGAGAAAAGGGGATGCCGCGGAAGATCGGCTCCCCACGTAAATAGCGGAATGGGTGGGCAGAATGATGGTCTCTTAAGCGTGAACAGAACCGGATAAGGGCGAAAAACGCATTTAGACCCAGAATAATACGGGCCGGGATGATCCGAAAGTCTCTCCGCAACAAACATTCTCCCCGGGTCCTGATCTAAGGCAAGGTAATTCGTCGTACAAATGGCCGTATTTTTTTTGTGCGATTGTTTGGGCCCTCGAAAGAATACAGCTACGACAGTGTTGGTCCAGGATTTATAAAATCGGAAATAACGCAACAGTTATCGATTATCACGTCATAATATCAGGAATAGACTCGTACTTCATAATCATTAAACCCGTATTCTTTTTGTATGCCAACTCTGTTAATTAATAAGAAAAAATGCATTATAGTGTGATATATTTCACTTGACAATGTCATACATAGTAGTTCAAATGTCAAAAAGGGGTTTGGTTAATTGAGAGAATTGGAGCGATCAATATGTTTTACGAGAGAATCCAGTTCCATCATTTGCTGTGCGTTGAACGAAAGCGATCCGAAAGGACCGGTGCCCCTTTTCTGCTGATCCTGATCGATCTGTCTGAACTGCAAACCCATGATCATCTGCAAGCCATTCACGATAAGATAAAATGGGTGCTCTCTGCCACGTTGAGGGAGTCCGATATCTGTGGCTGGTACGAACAGGGCAGGGTAATGGGGGTGATTGCCACCAAGATCACCGCGACGGACCCCAAGTCAATCGAAACAGCTATTGGCAAGGTTCACGGGCGGATGTGTCGGCACCTCCCTGGCGATTGGGTACGACTGCAGGACATTTCCTACCATCTGTTTCCGGAGATGGGTGAGGGATTCTTCTCGGAAGGCTGGTTTGATCGTGCCCTCTACCCGGACCTCACGCATCCAAAGGCATCAAGGCGGGTCTCCCTGATGGCGAAGACCCTGATCGATGTCACCATCAGTGCGCTTGCCCTGGTTTTACTTTTCCCACTTTTTCTTCTGATTGCCGTGGCCATTAAAGCAACGTCGCCGGGTCCCGTTTTTTTTCGTCAACAACGAATGGGTTTGAATGGCAAAACGTTCACGTTTCTGAAATTCCGATCCATGCAATGCAACTGCGACACCAGTTCTCACGAGTCCTACATCCGGAAGCTCATCCATCAGCCGGAGGGTGCCGCGGTTGAGCCCGGCGTTTTCAAGCTGACCAACGACAACCGTATTACGCCCATCGGGCACTTTTTGCGCAAATCAAGTCTCGACGAGCTCCCCCAGTTTATCAATGTGCTTTTGGGGGACATGTCCCTGGTGGGGCCGCGCCCACCGATCCCCTATGAATTCGAACTTTACGACATCTGGCACCGCAGACGTCTCCTGTTATGCAAACCCGGCATTACGGGACTCTGGCAGGTCATGGGCAGAAGCAGCACGAGTTTCAACGAAATGGTGCGCCTGGACCTGAAGTATGTTCGCGAATGGAACCTGTGGCTCGACCTCAAAATTCTCCTTCTGACACCCCGGGCTGTGTTCAGCGGTAAAGGGGCCTATTGACCAATAGAGCATAGAATAGGCCATACCATGACAACAGAAAGAATTGAAGGGAGGTCAATCGGCTATGATACAGGTCGGGGTTATCGGATACGGTTACTGGGGGCCCAATCTGGTGCGGAATTTCAACAGCAACGGCTCATCACAGGTCACCATGGTCTGCGATCGGCTCCCGCAGAGCCTCGAAAAGGTTAAAAAAGCCTACCCCAGGACCAAGGTCACAACAGACCACAATGAACTGATCCTGGATCCGGACGTTGACACGGTGGCGATCGCCACGCCGGTCTTCACCCATTACGAACTCGCCCGTAAAGTGCTGGAAACCGGCAAGAGCGTCTTCGTGGAAAAACCCTTTACCAGCACCGTGGCCGAGGCGGAAGAACTGGTAGAGCTCGCGGAGAAAAAGAACCTCAAGATCATGGTGGATCACACGTTCCTCTACACAGGGGCCGTCAAGAAGATCAAGGAGCTGATGGACGGGGGCGTCCTCGGTGATCTGTACTATTTCGACTCCACGCGGGTGAATCTCGGGCTCTTCCAGCACGACGTGAACGTGGTCTGGGATCTGGCTCCTCATGACATCGCCATCATGAATTATCTGATCGGGAAAAGGCCCACCGGCGTCGTTGCGACGGGATCGGGGCACT
>CAZIPU010000037.1:0-14619 GCA_964541005.1 uncultured Syntrophales bacterium
CTTCTGCCTGGAGAAAATTCCCTTGTCCCTGGTACTTCGGGGAAAAATGGAAAAGGGTCATTCTCTTCACGCCCGCCTTTTGGGCCAGTTTTCCTGCCTGACGGGCCGTCAGGTGATACTTTTCCGTCGCCCGTTTCTCATCCTCGTGCAGAAAAGGCGCCTCGATGAAGAGCAGATCGGCCCCTTCGGCAATCGCCAGCATCCGGGCCTCATTGTCAGAACTGCAGACGGCATCGGCAATGTAGGCGATCTTCATTCCCCGGGTGATCAGAATCAGTTTCTCCTGCAGCTCACCGAGGGAGAAATACCGTTCCCGGGACCTTCCGTCGCTTTCATCGTGCCAGAAAGCCCGGATAGGCGTCTCCGGAGCCGCATTTTGAGCGATCCTTTCCTTCAGCACCATCAGCCAGGGACCGGGGGGAATGCCCATCGCTTGCAACACATCCTTTCGGATATTGACCCGGAACTTCTCTTCCAGGGCAAAAGCCAGGCAGGGAATACGGTGGTCCAGAATTGCCGTCCGCACCCGGTAAAAGAGATGATCGCAAAGGATTCCCCCCATGATTTCCCCTTCCTTATCCCCCTCTCTCTGAAAGGCACAGCGACAGGCAAAACAGGCGGTTCGTACTTTTTCTCCCAGCACTTCCGTCACGATCAGGTTGAAATCGTTCTCATAGTTCTCGACCAGATTCCAGGTATAGCTGCCCAGGCGGTTTTCGACATGACGTAGGAATCCCTCGGGACCGAAAAGCCGGATGGTCTGGTCCCGCCCCAGACAGACGCGGACCAGGTGATCGAAACCGATAAAATGATCCATGTGGGTATGGGACACGAAAATCTGTCTGACCTTGAGCAGGTTACGCGGCGAAAGCGTCCGCAGATCCCCCAGATCGAAGAGCAGGGCTTCCCGCCGGTATTTCAGATCAACGAAAACCCCCGGGTCATCGAAAGGATCGTTGATCAGCCGGGCATCAAACATGAAAAGACCTCCTTGAGACAAGAAAATACCAGACAATGATCTTTTTCGCCACGATGGATCGGAATGGAAAATCGGCAGGATGCGACATTTTTCTCAGAATCACGATGTAACAACTTCATCTTGACATTCTCCTATGCTTGCAGGAAAAGGAGCAAGAAATAAAACCGATGGCTGTCATGATGACCATTTCAACAGAAAAGGAAAACGCCCTCCAGGAGAGGATGACTAAGCTCGGGGTCCGGGAAGAGGATCTCCGGGAAACCTTTATCCGCTCCTCCGGTCCCGGCGGTCAGAAAGTCAACAAAACCGCCACCTGCGTCTACCTGGTTCACATTCCGACGGGTCTGTCCGTAAAATGCCAGCAGGAACGTTCACAAACGCTGAACCGCTTTCTTGCCCGAAGGCTTCTGCTGGATAGGATCGAGCGGCTGAAAGAAGGCATGCTGAAATCGGAAAAGGAAAAAATCGAGAAGATTCGCCGGCAGAAACGGCGCCGGTCAAAACGGGCAAAGGAAAAGATACTGGAAGAAAAAAGGCAAACCGCCGAGAAGAAAATTTTGAGGGCCAAACCCCGCCTGGATGACGCGGGGTAAAAAAAAGGGGGAAAGAAGACGCTTAATTTCGCTCCTTTCCCCCTTAATAATAACGAATAACGATGTGTTACCTTATCCGATCAATTTCACCATCGGATTCATAATATTAAAATTAAGAAAAAACATTCAAAGGGTTGCTTTACCTTAACCGATTCCGATCAGCTTCAGCATCGGGTTCGCGTAAAGGAGAATCAACGAAACAACCAACGCGTAAATCGCGCAGGATTCCGTCATGGCCATACCAACCATCATGGTCAACATGATCTTGCCCTGAGCTTCGGGATTCCGACCTACTGCCACGCTACCGCCGCCGGCTGCCTGTCCCATACCAGCACCTGCTCCGCTTGCACCCACACCAATCGCGATACCTGCGCCGATCAGACTGCATCCCAAAACAATCGCTTTCGTGTAATCAACTGCGCCTGCCGGAGCTGCCTCTGCCGCTAACGCCATGGTTGCCGATGCCAGAAATGCAATCACTGTCCAGAAACTGTACCTTAATACGTTCTTCATTTGTTCCTCCTGTTTAATTTTTTTTGTTTTTTCGATTAAAAAACAAACCAGAAATCCCTTTTACACCTCCTTCCCTCAATTTTTATTCCCTAATTCCGGTAATGATCCGGAAGAATCCCACCATTAGTAACATTTCCTATTGGAGGCGGAACAAAATGTCAAGCAAAAAATCCTCTCTGTGAACGGGAAAGAGCATGGTTCCCGGCTGAAGCCCGGCGTCAGGTCAGTTTTTCCCTTAGATGAGGAGGTCGGCCGTGAAAGCCATCGGATAGAAGCACCCGGCAATTCCTGAGGCACGCAACTTTTTTCTATCCGAGCCAGCTCGGGTTAGTGAGGCAAGCCTGAACCTATCCCGCCTGAGGAAAATCTTTTCGCGGTTCTTCTTACATTCCCTGCATCCTATTAATCATTTTACCCCGGAAACGGGAAAAAGCGGCTGAACAAATAAAGGACGAAGGGAATGGAAATAAGGGAGAACAGAAAGCTCCCCACGATGAATTGACTGCACAGAACCCGGTTTCCTCCGGACCGCTCGGCAAAGATGGGAATTGCCGTAACGGGCGGAACCGCAGCTTCGAGCATGATGATCAGGGCTACAGGGAATGCCGGTTTGAGCAGGATCAGGATCCCCAGCACTACCATGGGAAACAGGATGTTCTTGGCCAGGGAAAATTTGATCACCTCGGCATAATAGAGCTTCCGCTTCCCGGCTGCTTCAAGCATCATATCCTGATAGAGATTGCCGCCCAGAATCAGCATAAACAAGGGAGATGCCATGGCGCCGACCATGATGAAGATGGTCTTGATGAAATGGGGGATGTACCCCTGAAGCCCGATGAGGGCGACCGTCATTCCGACGAGCGTCGAAACGAGTACCGGATTGAAGAAACGGGCCATATTGAAAGTCTGGTCGTGACCCTTTTTCGGGAAAAAGAACGAGTAGGTGCTGAACATCAAGGTCGGATGAAGAAAAACCATGAGGAACAGGGGGATGAAATACGGATTATGGACTCCGAAGAGCCCCGTGATGATGATCAGGGGGA
This sequence comes from uncultured Syntrophales bacterium, assembly GCA_964541005.1. Lineage (GTDB taxonomy): Bacteria > Desulfobacterota > Syntrophia > Syntrophales > JAAYKM01 > JAAYKM01. Next base: position 3,129 of record CAZIPU010000037.1, read on the forward strand.
AAAAAAGGCCGTTCTGATAGAAAAGCCCCATGGCAAATTCACCCCGATGCTCCCGTCCGGCGAGAAGGGAACAGAGCAGGGACAGAACAAGGGTCACGGCCAGAAAACCGAGCCACCACAGAGGCATATGCCACCAGTCGGGGTTTTTCTGGGGTGAGAAATCGATGATCAGGCTGGCAAGGACGAGGCATGGAACGGCGATATCGATGGACAGGACAGAAAGAAAACCCAACGTTTCATTCGAAACGCGATGCCGCCCGATGATCCAGAAACCGATGACACCGATGCCGAGGAGGGTAACAACCGCCTGCAGCGTGATTAAGAAAATTTCCATCAATGCCTCCTTGAAACTGGGTTAAGCGAAAAGAGAAATCGTTCTAATCCCAAGACCCGGAACGGGCAATGAAGGGTTTTTATAGTATGCGCCCCCATTCCCATGGCCTTATTGTCAAAAGGAGGAACGCCCGCTGTAATTTCCGGTTGTCAATATTTACTACACCATGTATTGCTTTTCAATCTTTCCTGTCGGGAAAAAGAAGAAGACATGCAAAGAAAGGTTGAACATGACCGTGCTTAAATGGAAAGAATCAATTCGTTCTTCCCTGTATATACAACCGAACGGGGAAATCAGGCAGCCGTAATATGAAGAAATTTATCCTGGGCATCATTCTGAGCATCGTGCTGATCTATCTTTCTCTCCGGGGAATCCGTTTCCAGGGAATCGCCGATTCCATCCATCGCGTTTCCCTGACCTACGTTTTTTTGTCTTTATCCTTGATGTTCCTCATGCAAGTTCTCCGTTCCATCCGGTGGGGGAGTATTTTAAGACCGGTTGCAAAAATGGATCAGTTTACCCTCTTCTCGGTAAGCAGCGTGGGTTTTCTGGCCATCGTCGCCATCCCGGCACGGTTGGGAGAACTCGTCAGGCCGCTTCTGATATCGCGGAAGAAAGACGTCCCAATGGCGGCAGCATTGGGCACCATTATTGTCGAACGGATGATGGACACCTTCACCGTTCTGATCCTTGCCGGTCTTGTGATTCCCCTCATGCCGCTTCCGGCGTGGCTGGTACGCTCCGTATCCATCATGTCCGCCATAACCCTTATCGCCGTCGTTTTATCCGGTTTCTTTGTCTTACAGAGAAAGCGTTTCGAAGGAATTGACCGACTTATCCCGGTCTCTCTGCGGCAAAGGTACGCCGATCGGATTCGTCGCCTGATCGCTCATTTCATTGACGGTTTTGCCGTGATGACGGACTGGAAAAGGTTGAGCGGAATCATTGTGCTGTCCCTGGGCATCTGGATGATCGATGTGCTCGCCATCTACGCCCTGTTTCTTGCCTTCGGATACACCCTATCCTTCCTGGCCGCGTTCGTTCTCATGTTTATCCTCATCGTCGGGATCGCCATCCCGACAGCCCCCGGTTTCGTGGGCAACTGGCATTACGCCTGCATCCTGGCCCTGACCCTGTTCGGATTGGATAAGGCAGACGCCCTGACCTTCGCCATCCTTTACCACGCCTTATCGATCGGTATCGTCCTGGTGCTGGGCCTGATCTTTCTTCCCTTCAACCGTTTTTCCCTCCGGGATCTGGCAAAAAGAGAAGAAATCGTCTGAGAACAGGAAGGTTCTTTTCTTACCTGTGTATCCATCCCGACAACGGATTCCCAACCATTGGCATCATGGAAGCAAGAAACAAAACAGGCGGTTCGCATCCGCCGACCGCCTGCCTGTAAAGGGTTTCTCCATTTCGCTAAAGTGGAGGTATCTCAGGATTCCCCCTTCGTTTCCAGTCCGTAGGCCTTGATCTTCCGGTGGAGGTTGCTCCGTTCCAGGCCGATGGCCTCGGCCGTTCTGGAGACGTTTCCGTCAAACTCCTGCAGTTTGCGGGCAATGAAGCTCTTCTCGAATTCGACCTTGGCCGCCCGGTAGGAATCGCCCATCTTCGCCGGATCTTCCGGAATCTCGCCGTGAAGTTCCTTCTCCAGCTGGGGGATGTCCTTGTCCGTAATTGTCATTCCCGGCGTCATGATGACCAGCCGCTCCGTGAAATTTTTCAATTCCCGGACATTGCCCGGCCAGTCATGTTCCATGAACAGGGCCAGGGCTTCATCGGTGATGCTTTTTTCCGCATCCCCCTCCCGCTGGGCGAAATCCGTCAGAAACCGTCTCACCAAAACCGGGATATCCTGTTTTCTATCTCTCAGCGGCGGCACAATCAGCGGAATGACGTTCAGCCGGTAGTAGAGGTCCTGCCGGAACCGTCCCGCTTCCATTTCCTTCTCCAGGTCCTTGTTCGTCGCGGCCAGCACCCGGACATCCATGGAAATGGGTTTGGTCCCGCCCACCCGCTCAAACTTCTTTTCCTGGAGAATCCGAAGAATCTTTGCCTGGGCTTTGAGACTCATATCGGCCACCTCATCGAGGAAAATCGTCCCTTCGTGGGCCAGGTCGAATTTTCCCCGCTTGGCCGCCGTCGCCCCGGTAAACGCCCCTTTCTCATGCCCGAAGAGTTCGCTTTCAATCAATTCTTCCGGAATCGCGGCACAATTGACTTCGACAAAAGGCCGGTTGGCCCGCTTGCTCTTTCGGTGGATGGACCGGGCAACCAGTTCCTTTCCCGTACCGTTTTCTCCCATGATCAGGATCCAGGCGTTGGTGGGCGCAACGATGCAGATCATCTCCTTCAGGGCAACGATCGGTTCGCTTTCGCCGGTCAGTTCATAATCCTGAACGATCCTCTGTTTGAGGATCAGGTTTTCCTCCTCCAGGCGAACCATGTCCAGGGCGTGGTCCACGACGAGAATCACCTTCTCGAGCGAAAGGGGCTTTTCGATGAAGTCGAACGCCCCCAGTTTCGTCGCTTTCACGGCCGTTTCGATCGTGCCGTGGCCGGACATCATGACCACCCGCACCTGGGGATGGTCGGCCCGGATCAGCTTCAAAGTTTCAATTCCATCCATGCCCGGAAGCCATATATCCAGAAGAACCAGGTTGGGCAGTTCCTCATCGACGACTTTTATGGCATCCTCCCCGCTGTTCGCCGTCAGGACCTCGTAACCCTCGTCCAGGAGAATCCCGCTCAGGGAATGGCAGATACTCTCTTCATCATCAACGATCAAAACCGTTCTCTTCATATCAGTTGGTCTCATGTCTCCCGGGTCCGCTTTCAGGCCCGGCTTAAAGTTATGTCACACATGCGGGACCCGATTCCCGCTCATCCAATCCCGCTTTGCCTGATCTCCTCATGTTCACCGGCCGCTTCCGGCACGGGTAATTCAAAGGCCACAACCGTTCCGGACGGGATGTTGGGCCGAACGGTCACCGACCCGTTGTGATCGGCAATAATCGAGTTGACAATGGCCAGGCCGAGGCCGGTCCCGGATTTCTTCGTTGAAAAATACGGCTCGAATATCTTCGTGGTATGCCGGACGGGAACGCCGCAGCCGTTATCCGCAACGGCCACACGGACCTTTCTCGCTTCGGAGTCGTAGCGGGTCGTCACTTCAATGCGGCCATCCTCCTTGTTCATGGCCGCCACGGCATTGTCCAGCAGGTTGACCATCACACGCCGGATCTGCTCCACATCGAGATACAGAGGCGGGATGTCCGGCTCCGGATTGAATTCAAAGACAATCTCCTTGTGGGCGTCCTGGAACAGGAGAATCGGGTCGTAAACCGTCGCGTTCAAATCGTTCAGGACAGGCGAGGTAACCGGCATCCGGGCGTAACGGGAAAATTCGTTTACCAGGTTCTTCAGGACCTCCACCTGACCGATGATGGTATCCGTACATTCCTGGAAAACCTGGCGGTCATCCCCCAGTTTGTCGCCATAACGCTTCTGCAACCGCTGGGCGGAAAGCTGAACCGGCGTCAGGGGATTTTTGATTTCATGGGCCATGCGGCGTGCCACCTCCCGCCAGGCGGCGGCCCGTTCCGCCTTCTGCAGTTGCGTCAGGTCTTCGAGAACCACCACCATCCCCAGGTTTTGGCCTTTGCTTTCATGGATGACGGTAATGGTGACCAAGACGGTCAGGGGGCGTTCCCGGATGGTCAGTTCGATCTGTTTTTCCACAAGACCCCGGCCGCTGGTGTTGACATCATCCAGCAATTCATTAATAACAGACATATTCTCGGCGGCCAGCATGCCGCTGCAAGGGCGGTTAAGGACGTCTGCCGCCTGAATATCCAGCATCATTTCCGCCGCCCGGTTGATCGTTGTCACCAGGCCGTCTTTATCCAGAGACAGGACACCGGCGGAAACATGCAACAAAACGGCCTCCATGTATTTTCTCCGTTCTTCAAGATCGGCATTGGCCAACTGTAAGTTCTCTTTGCTTTTCTTGAGATCCTTTGTCATCTGGTTGAATGAATTGACCAGAACCCCGATTTCATCTTCTGCAACAATGTTAATCTGGTGATCGAGATTGCCCTCGGCAATCTTGTGGGTTGCTTCCGCGAGGTCCTGGATGGGTTCCGTAATCCCTTTGGCCAGAAAAAGACCGAACCAGGTTGCGGAAAAGATGATCAGCAGGGTCACGATGGACAGCGTAATGATGTAGTTCAGCTTGATCGGGTTCTTGAAGAGCCTCAATTGGCTGTAAGCTTCCGAGGTATTGGACACGACCGTGATCTTCTTAACGATTTCTTTCGGAACGAGGGAGCCGACAAAGACATACCCGATCACTTCATAAGGGCTGATATGGGAATAAATGGGAACCAGGACATTGATGATGTCTCCCGCAGCGGACGGTTTGACGATGGCGATTTCCTTCCCCGCATACAGGTCTTCCCGGACTTTGGCCGTAAAAAGATCGCCGGGCACTTTGGGAAAATGGGGATTGCTGAAAACGATGTTCTTTTCCCGGTTGTCAAAAGAAATCTGCAGATATCCAAGCTTAAAATTTTTCTGTTTCAACTGGGCCAGATTGGTCAGGAACTCGTCCCGGTCCTGATCATACAGTTGATTCAGGGTAATATCGGAACTGATCTGGTTGGCATAGAATTTCGCTTGATCTTCCGTCTGCTGGTAATGGAGATGCGCCAGTTCGATGGTCTGGTCAAGGGCGTCGCCGATCTTGATGCTGAACCAGTTTTCGATGCTGTAGGACAGGAAATTGATGGAAATGAGAAATAAAATGACCGTAGGAATCAGGGACAGGCTGACGAAAGCCGTCACCAGTTTGGTCCGTAACCGGGAGCCGAGAATACCCCGGCGCCTTTCGAAAACGAGTTTGACGACGTTACGGACGATCAGGAAAATCAGAAAAATAATCAGGATGATGTTGATGTTGATCAGGCCGAAGATCAGAAAGTCATTGGGCAGACCCCAGTCTACATGGCCGTGGAAAAACCGGTTTTCCGCGAAGGTGAGAATCACAATGATCAATACGGTTAGAACGATGAGAATTCTCTCTCGCTTGCGGCGTTTTACTTCCTGGATCTCCGTCCGATTCCGGTCGGCACCCCGGTTCATCCTTTCCAAATGAATTCCTTCCGATACCAGTTCGTTTCCGTTTCCATAAACGGCAGAAAGAACAGGATGTATCTGACGAAACGGGAATGTTGATCTTTCTCAACTTTCGCCTTGATCGTCACGTAATACTTCCCCCCCTTGACCAGCTCATGGACCTTGATGACAGAAATGCCGCTTATTTCAAGCAGGTAGGCTTCCGCCGCTCCGACATCCTTAAATTCCGAGATCTCCTTTTCCTTTTCATTGAGTCGTGTCGTCACATAGATATTTTTTTTGACATTATCGTATTTAATGGCATTTCGAACAACCAGGCGAGACAGGCGGCGGTCAAACAAGTAAGGGCTTGCCTGATAAAAGTTGACATAGAACGTGCAGTTGACGGGAACTCCGGCATAGATCAGTTTTTCCGTTTCCCCTTTCCGCAGATCCTGAAGCCTTGCATAGACCAGAACGTCGGTCATATCATCCATCACCATGATATCGTTGATTCGCCCGTTTTTCGCGCAGGACGTAAGGGCGAAAAACAGAATCAAAATAAAGGCAAGGATAACGGATTGATTGATTTTTCCTGTTCCCATGGGATTAATTACGGCAGCCCCTGTACGGTTAACAATTGATTGCTTTTTCTAAGAAACAAATCCCCAAAAAGCAAGCGCTATTTGTCATGTAGACGATGAGACGCGAGGAGGGAAAGATTTATGGAACGACAAGCGATTACAGGCGCACGGAGTCTAAAACGTCCATGGCGGGCTGGCCGGTCGGACAATACTTCTCATTCAGTGACCTGCTTTCGTAATAGCGGATGATCTGCCAGTTCTCCGGCTGGGCCATGAGTTCTTTCAACAGCATGAAGTGCAACTTGTGGCCGGACTTGTAGGCCTTGAAATGTCCCATGATGGGCATGCCGATGAGGAAAAGATCGCCGATGGCATCGAGAATCTTGTGTTTGACAAACTCGCTCGGATGACGGAGCCCTTCCTTATTGATGATCTTTTTGTCATCCAGGACAACGGCGTTCTTCAGGGAGCCCCCCAGGGCCAATCCCCTGGCCTGAAGATACTCCACATCCTTTAAAAAACCGAAGGTTCGCGCGAAACAAATTTCGTTTTCGTAGGCACTTTCGGAGAGGTCCAACTCGTAGGTCTGCCGACCGATCAGGGGATGGTCGAAATTGATCTCATAGGTGATTTTGAACCGGGGAGCGGGCAGCAGTTGCGCCCAGCTTTCACCGTCGGACACAGATACGGTCTTCTTGATGACCAGAATCCGTTTTTCCGTGTCCTGTTTCAAAACGCCGGCATCCTTCAGCAAATTGACAAACGGCAGGGCGCTTCCATCCATGACGGGGACTTCCGGACCGTCGATCTCGATGACGGCATTGTCGATTCCCATCCCCCGAAAGGCGGAAAGAAGATGCTCGATCGTTGAAATCGAGTTCCCGTTGTTGCCGATGGTGGTCGCCAGGGTTGTGTCGGAAACATTTTCAATGGATGCCTTGACACGGTTGTGCCCCGTCACGGCATCTTTCCGGATGAACGTGATTCCTTCATTTACAGCAGCGGGCTTGACCGTCATGTTGATTTTTCTGCCTGTGTGCAAACCCACGCTGCTGCAGGTAACCTGTTTCTTGACCGTTCTCTGTAAATACATCGTCTATATATCCTTGATCGGCGAAGGTGCTTTTCATCAGCGAAGCCTGATGCCGTTTACCCTTCTGTTTTTATTTCTGATTTTAGTTTTACAAAAAATATACCATTCGGCGAAAGTCTTCGTTAATTCCTGATATTAATATAAATAATCGATTTTGTTTAATCTTTATATGGTCGTTTGGTCCACCCGTAACGGAGGCACATCGTTTCCATGTGTTGTTTCCGCCACACCGAGATGAAATCCGTTGCAAACCCTACGCAGCGGCCGGGCATTGTCCGAGGCGTTTTTCCGCCATGGGTATCCCGGCGGTTCAGTCTCTGCAGAATCTTTCTCTTTCGCTGTAGATGCAGCCGCAGTAGCCCTGTCGGTACATGGCCCGTTCCTTTGATAAACGGATTCCCTCCTGCCAGCCCTCTCGGAAATCGTGGTACAGGAAAGGGACGCCATATTCGGCAGACAGGGACTCGGCAATCGCCACAATCTGATCATGTTTCTGGTACCGGCTGTACAAAAGCGTCGTCGTCAGGGCCTCCAACCCTCGCTTCTGTGCCTCGGAGAAAGCATACCGCAATCGCTCCGTGTAACAGTGGCGGCACCGGTCCTCTTCTTTGTAGGACACCGCACGGAAATAACGCTCGATGGGATAGCCCTTCCCGATAAGAAGTTCCAGGGATTCTTCCCGGGCATAGTTTTTCAGCGTATCAAGACGCCGCTGGTATTCCGCATACGGATGGATGTTGGGGTTGTAGAACAGCCCCAGGATATCGTGTCCGGCGGATCTCAGGACTTTCAGGGGATAAATGGTACAGGGACCGCAGCAGATGTGGAGCAAAATGTTCATGTTCTCGGGAATAACTGATCCGGCCTCACCCGGTTAAAACAGTTCTTTCTGCAGCCGGATCGGCCATGTCCTGCCGAAATGTTCATAGGCCAGCTTTGTCGCCACCCGGCCCCGGGCGGTTCTCTGAAGATACCCCTCCTGGATCAGGTAGGGCTCGTAGACATCCTCCAGGGTCGTTTTTTCCTCGCCGATGGCGGCGGAAAGATTTTCGATTCCCACGGGACCGCCGCTGAACTTGTCAATTACGGTCAGAAGAATGGTCCGGTCCATCTGGTCGAATCCGCGCTCATCGACTTCAAACTGTTCCAGAGCCTCGATGGCGATACGGTGGTCGATGAAGCCCTCGGCCTTGACCTGGGCGTAATCACGCACGCGCTTGAGCAGGCGGTTGGCAATGCGCGGGGTGCCCCGCGACCGGCAAGCCATCTCTCGGGCGCCTTCCCGATCGATGGAAATGCCAAGGATCTTCGCCGACCGTTTGATAATGATTGCCAGTTCATCCGGCGTATAAAACTCGAAACGGAAACTGATGCCGAAGCGATCCCGCAACGGCGAGGTTAATAGCCCCGCGCGGGTTGTCGCCCCGATCAGGGTAAAATCCGGAATTTCCAGCTTCATCGACCGGGCGGAGGGCCCCTGCCCGATCAGGATGTCAATATGAAAATCCTCCATGGCCGGGTACAGAATTTCCTCGACCACATGGGACAACCGGTGAATTTCGTCGATGAAGAGGATGTCGTGCTCGTGCAGGTTGGTCAGAATGGCCGCCAAATCGCCGGGACGCTCAATTACGGGACCGGAGGTGACCTTGATATCCACGCCGAGTTCCCGGGAAACGATATAGGCCAGGGTGGTTTTTCCCAAACCGGGAGGACCATACAGCAGGACATGATCCAGGGCTTCCCGTCGTGCCTTTGCCGCATCGACGAAGATCGACAGGTTCTGCTTGACCTTTTCCTGTCCGATATACTCGGAAATGGTCTTCGGTCGGAGAGAAAGCTCTTCCCCCTCATCCTCCTCCATGAGGACAGGACTGACAACCGATTCCCGCTTCAACGTTCCCATGCCTTTACCTGTCTTGGCGAAATACGGAAAGGAGCACTAATTCGCCAGGATTTTCAGGGTTTTCTTCAGGAGAATGTCCAGAGACATCTCCTCCTCTTTAACTTCCTTGAACACCTGATCCAGAACGTCCTGCACCGCCTGATTCCTGTAGCCGAGATTCATCAGGGCCGACAGGGCGTCATCCTTCATCTCCTGCACATCCGGTTCTGAAGGTTTATCATCGGCCTGTGATCCGGAAACCTCGGCGATTTTTTTGTCCCGCAGATCAAAGATGATCCGTTCCGCCATTTTTTTCCCCACGCCGGGGATCCGGACCAGCCGGTTCAGATCTCCCCGGCTAACGGAGCGGATCAGTTCCTGCGGATCGGTGCCGGAAAGAATGTTCATCGCCAGTTTCGGACCGATGCCGTTTACGGTGATCAGAAGCTGGAAAATATCTTTTTCCCTCTGGCTGATGAAACCGAAGAGGGTAATGGCATCCTCCCTGACCTGCGTGTAGATATGCAGCACGATTTTCTCCCCGACTTCGGGCAGTTCATAGAAAGTGGTCAGGGGAACAAAAACTTCATAACCCACCCCCATCGCTTCGACGATCAGCGAGACCGGTGTTTTCTGGATGAGGGTTCCGTTGATTCTGGCAATCATTAGACGACCGTTTCTTTCTGAGAGTTCATGTGGCAGACAGCCACCGCCAGGGCATCAGAGGCATCAGCAGGCAGCATTGCCGGCAGCTGTAAAATGGCCTGCACCATTTTCTGGACCTGACATTTGTCCGCCCGTCCATAACCCACGACGGCGCTTTTGACTTCCAGAGGAGAATATTCGAACACAGGCACGCCTTCCGACGTCCCCGCAAGAATCGCTACCCCTCTCACATGGGCCTGCTTGATGAGACTTTTGATGTTTTTACCGTAGAAGATGTCTTCGATGGCAAGGGCCTGCGGCTTATTTTCCTGAATGATTTCGATGAGCTTTCTGTTAATACGCAACAGACAACCCGACAGGATTTCGTTTCTTGACAGCTTGATCTCGCCGTGGAGAATATAAATCGGTTTCCCCTTGATCTTTTCAATCAGGCCGTATCCCGTCACATGGGAACCCGGATCTATCCCCAATATTTTCATGATATTCTTATCTTTGCCGCCATCTTCCTTCCAGAATACTTGTTTCTAATCCATATTCAATTTTTCCATGATCTCGTCATCAATGTCGAAGTTGGCATAAACATTCTGCACGTCATCGTTATCTTCCAGCTTCTCCATCATCCTGAGCATCGACTCGGCCTTGCCCGCATCAAGCTTGACTTCGTTTTGGGGGATCATGTTGATTTTCGCCTCCAGGTAGGCGATGCCCTGCTCTTCGATCACTTTCCGTACATCTTCAAAGGACGGGACGTCCGTTACAATCATGAATTCTTCCCCTTCATCCCGAACGTCGTCGGCGCCGGCTTCCAGGGCGATCTCCATCAACTTTTCTTCGTCGATCACCTTCTTATCAACTGAAATGGTTCCCCTTTTCTCAAATATCCAGGAGACACAGCCATTCTCGCCGAGATTTCCTCCGCTTTTCGAAAAAATATGCCGTATTTCGGCGACGGTCCGCTGCTTGTTGTCCGTCATGACTTCCACGAGGACCGCGACCCCACCGGGACCGTAACCCTCATAGGTCAGTTCTTCGTAGTTGACGCCTCCTTCCGCCGCACCGACACCTTTTTTGATGGCCCTGTCGATGTTATCCTTAGGCATATTCTCGTCTTTGGCCGCGAGGACCGCGGCCCTTAATCTCGGATTCCCCTCCGGATCACCGCCGCCAAGCCGTGCGGCAAGACTGATTTCCTTGATCAGCTTTGTAAATATCTTTCCCCGCTTGGCATCAATAGCGCCTTTTTTTCTTTTGATCGTGCTCCACTTTGAATGTCCGGACATATAACTCTGCTCCTTGATAGGCTTGGTGTTGTGGCTTCTTCCATAACACAGTGCAAAGACCGTTTCAAACAAAAAACCCCTCCAAAATTGGAGGGGTTTCAATATTTATCCCGGCAGCTACCTACTCTCCCACACGGTCGCCCGAGCAGTACCATTGGCGCAAGAGAGCTTAACTTCCGTGTTCGGAATGGGAACGGGTGGGTCCTCTCCGCTATAACCACCGAGATATATTCTCAGGTATTATTAACAATTGCATATCGAGAGCGTGGAATTTTAATTAATTATGGCCAAGCCTCACGACCGATTAGTATCAGTTAGCTGAACATATTACTATGCTTACACACCTGACCTATCAACCTTGTAGTCTACAAGGGGTCTTCAGTTCTGATGTCTCCACCAGAAGGGATATCTTATCTCGAGGTGGGCTTCCCGCTTAGATGCTTTCAGCGGTTATCCCTTCCGAACTTAGCTACCCAGCTGTGCCACTGGCGTGACAACTGGAACACCATCGGTTCGTCCATCCCGGTCCTCTCG
>CAZIPU010000038.1:0-9275 GCA_964541005.1 uncultured Syntrophales bacterium
CTTCACAAGGGGCAAAGGACTATTCCATCACACGGATCATATTCCGCCCGCCGAATTGCCGGATGAGGCTTATCCTTTCCTGCTTTCCACCGGGCGGCGCCTGTGGCATTATCATACGGCAACCCAGACACGGAATTCCGTCGGCCTCGAAAACCTGTTCCCCGAGGAGTTAATGGAGATCAGCCCCGTCGATGCCCAAAGGCTGGGGATCAAATCCGGCGATCTCGTTAAGGCGACAAGCCGGCGAGGGGAAATCAACCTGAAGGCCTGGGTCACCGATCGCTCCGCACCCGGCGTATGCTGGTGTGCCTTCCATTTTGTCGAAGCCTGTGCGAACTGGTTGACCATTGACCGCTTCGATCCCGTCACGGAAACGGCGGAGTACAAGGTCTGTGCCATCAAGATCGAAAAAATCGCGGATGGCAGGGAACCTGTTTCTTTGATACGAAGGCAAGCGAGACCGTAGACATCACTGGATCAGGAATGTGGAGAGCGGAGAACCTTTTTCTTCGCCCTCCACGTTTTCAAAGCTGCAAGGAAAGGATAAAACAAAATGGATCATATGGAATTGGAGAAGATCTTTTCTGTTGCCATTGAAAGGGAAATCGAGGCCTATGAGTTTTATCTGGCCGTAAGCAATAAAGTAATCAATCCCGATGTAAAAAGGATATTTAAAGAACTGGCCCAGGAAGAGATGAGCCATATGGAATTGTTGACCCGGTTAAAGAATGATCCGTCGATGGTGATGAAAATTGAGACGACCCAGAAGGATTATAAAATTGCCGAGGCAACGGATCTGCCCAAATTTGATATTGCCATGAAGCCGGCCGACGCCATCGCCCTGGCAATGAAGAAAGAGCAGGAAGCCGTCCAATTTTATCAGGGTATGGCCGCCATCAGCAAAGATGCGAAAATCAAAAGCCAATTCGAATATCTGGCCGGGATGGAATTGGGTCACAAAAATCGATTGGAAAATGTTTTCGTGGAAATAGGATATCCGGAAGTATTTTAGAGTTATCGGAGTAGAAAAATAATGACACCACAAGCCGGGGCGGCTGTCCCTCCCCGGCTGCTGTACTTAAAAAGGGCAGATGGCGGGAGGAAACAACACCTTCTCTCCGAAGAAGCATGTTTGGGGGTAAGTCTGTTTTTCGTGGCGACATGACAACAATGGGCCGATCGCATGGCGAGGAGAAATTAAAGACAAGGGTGAAAATAATCATGAGAATCTTTCGATAGAATTTCATGGGGACGTCATTGTTGGAAGAGCAGGGGCGTTACCGGCAACATAATAAAACTACCTATAAATACAAAATATAACGAATAACATCTTATAAAGACTGGTATGGTATTATGATTTGTTTTTTCGTAACATGAATACAGGTGCCGAAGGGGTGTTGAAGCATTGCAAGGCACCGAAATTCCTATTGACTTTCCTATTTTATCTATGACATAGCAACGAACTGCCAGAGTGTATTTTGGATTATTATAAATCAACGGGAGTTCGTTAACCTTGTGGTATGTGAATAAACGTATATTGCTTTTTCGGGACCTTTTCCCGGCGGCCGTTAGCCCTAAGGTTTGGGTTTTTACAGACGGGCCGGAACGAGACCGGCCCCGGGTGGACATCGATAGACAGAATAAAAAGACGGCACCAACCTGAATTTAATCCGGTTGGTGTTTTTGTTTGGGTGGTGCCGATGAACATGATTACCTGTTAAATTACTAAAGGAGAGAACTATGCAACAGATCAGATGTACCATCAATGGGAGGGAGGTAACGGGGGAGCGCGGCCAGTCGATTCTTGAAGTCGCGCTGCAAAACGGCATCGATATTCCCTATCTCTGTTACCATCCCCGGGTCAGCAAGACCGGCGCTTGCAGGATTTGTCTGGTCAGAATCAACGGGGGGGCTCTGCTCAAGACGGCCTGTACGGAGCCGGCGATGGACGGTATGGACATCGTCGTCGAGGACGATGAGATCCGGGCCATCCGCAAGGGCATTCTGGAGATGCTTCTGGCCGAAGGCGATCACAACTGTCTTTACTGTGACGCGAACGGGAGTTGTGAACTTCAGGCCCTTACTTACCGTTACGGGATCGAAGCCGTTCCCGAAGGGTTTCCCCGGCGTGCCAGGGAAATCGACTACACCTCCAGCGAAGGGCTGCGGCGGAACGAAAACCGCTGTGTTCTCTGCGGACGCTGTGTCAAGGCCTGCGGAGAGATCCAGATGTCGAATGTCTGGGATTTTACCGACCGGGGCAGTCATGCCCACCTGACGTCCGGTATGTTCCAGAAGCTTTCCGATTCCCCCTGCGTGAAGTGCGGCACCTGCGTGCAGCTGTGTCCGACGGGCGCCCTGACGTTCCAGACCGTACTCGGCAGGGGCCAGGCCTGGGAGCTGGAGAAGGAATCGAGCATCTGCATCTACTGCGGTGTGGGGTGCAAGATCGATTACTATAAGAACAAAGAGGGCCTTCTGGTCAAAGCCATGGGGCACGATGACGGGCCCAACAGGGGCCATCTTTGCGTCAAGGGCCGTTTCGGCTTCGACTTCGTCCAGAGTCCGAAGAGACTGACCAAGCCCCTCATCAAGAAGGACGGGGCCTTCGAAGAGGCGACCTGGGATGAGGCATTGGACCTGGTGGCGAAAAGATTCTCCGAAATCAAGGCCAAGAACGGACCCGATGCCATTGCAACCCTGACCTCCGCCAAATGCACGAACGAAGAGAATTACCTGATGCAGAAATTCGCCCGGAGCGTGATCGGCACCAACAACGTGGACCACTGTGCCCGGCTCTGACACAGCTCGACGGTCGCCGGTCTGGCGGCCACCTTCGGTTCCGGTGCCATGACCAATTCCATCCGTGAAGTTCCTCTCAGTGCCGGCTATTTCCTGATCGGCACCAATACGACGGACAACCACCCCGTTCTTGGATCGATGATCAAGAGAGAGGTCGTCAATAACGGCAAAAAACTCATCGTGGCCGATCCCCGGCGGATCGAACTGGCCAAATATGCGGACTATTTCTTCCAGATCAAGCCGGGAACCAATATTGCCATCATGAACGGTTTCATGCATGTTCTTATCAAGGAAGGCCTCTACGATAAAGCTTACGTGGAAGCGCGTTGTGAAGGGTTTGATGAGCTGGCAAAAGTTCTGGAAAAGTACACCCCCGAATACGTGGCCGAAATCTGCGGCCTGAACAACGGGGATGACATTGTGAAGGCAGCGAGGCTCATGGCCGGGACCAAGCCGTTTGCCCTGTACTACGCCATGGGAATCACCCAGTTTGTTTCGGGAGTCAACGGTGTCAAAAGCACGGCCAACCTCCAGATGCTTCTGGGCAATGTCGGCGTAGCCGGCGGCGGCGTCAATCCCCTCAGGGGGCAGAATAACGTCCAGGGTGCCTGTGACATGGGCGGCCTGCCCAACGTCTATCCCGCGTACCAGCCGGTTACTCTGGAAGACAACCGGGTTAAGTTCGAGAAAGCCTGGGGTGTGACAGGGCTCCCCATGACTCCCGGGTTGACCCTTGTGGAGATGTTCAATGCGGCCCTGTCGGGCGCCGTGAAAGCGCTCTACGTAATGGGGGAAAACCCTGTTCTGTCCGATCCGAACCAGCATCATGTGATCGAGGCCATCGAGGCCCTCGACTTTTTTGTCGTTCAGGATATTTTCCTGACCGAAACGGCCCGGTACGCAGACGTTGTCTTGCCCGCCTGTGCCTTCCTGGAAAAAGAGGGAACCGTCAGCAACACGGAACGGCGGGTCCAGCCCATGCACCGTGTTTTGAGTCCCCGGGACGATATCCGGGACGACTGGTGGATCACGATGCAGATTGCCAACCGGATGGGGGCCGGCTGGTCCTATGGAAAGGCGGAAGATATTTTCGAGGAGATCCGTAAAGTGACGCCGTCCTATGCGGGGATTACCTACGCCAGGATTGAAAACGAACTGATCCAGTGGCCTTGCCCGACGGAAGAACACCCCGGAACCCAGTTTCTCCATAAGGATCGTTTTTCCCGGGGGCTGGGTTTGATGACAGCGATCGATTATACGGCGCCGGCGGAGGAAGCGGACCGGGAATACCCATTGATCCTGACCACGGGGCGGCTCCTTGAGCACTTCCATACGGGTACCATGACCCGGAACTCGAAAGTTTTGGACGAGATCATCCCGGAGGGGTTTGTTGAAGTGAATCCGAACGATGCCGAAAACTTCAACATTGCCGATGGAGAAATCGTTTCCATTTCTTCCCGCCGCGGAAGTATCCGCATCAGGGCCAAGGTGACGGAAACGACCAAGCCCAACGTCATCTTTATCCCCTTCCATTTTTTCGAAGCTGCAGCCAACAAACTGACTATCGATGCCCTGGATCCCGTCAGCAAGATTCCGGAGTACAAGGTTTGTTCCTGTAGACTCGAAAAAATTTATTCGTAAAGGCGGTGATTGATTATGATAACGATAGAAGAAATCAAAGATGTCGTTGCATCGAGAGGAGATGCGCGGGAACACCTGATGAACATACTCCGGGATCTGGAAATCCGGTCCGGAAACAACCAGCTTGATCCTGATACACTGAAGAACGTCGCCGGGGTCATGAATATCCCGGACAGCGCCGTGGCGGGTTTCGTGGGATTTTACACCATGTTCAGGACGAACCCCCGGGCCCCCTACATCATCCGGGTCTGCAAATCGGGACCCTGCCATGTCATGGGTGCGAGAACGATCTTCGATGCCGTGGAGTCGGTCCTGGGGATCAAACCGGGAGAGGCTACGCAGGATGGCCTGTTTTATCTCGAATCCTGTGAATGCCTGGGCGTTTGCTCCGTGGCCCCGGCGATGATGGTGAATTATGACCTTCATGGAAATCTGACGGAGGGGCGTCTCCGGGAAATCTTCGACGCCTACCGGAAGAAGACATATGAAGGAATGGAAGAAAACAGCGGGGCCGAGGTGGCCGGACGGGCCTGCATGATCGATGAGGCGGGTCAGACGAAACGTCTGCTGGAGCGGATTGGGAAAGTGGACCCGCTCAGTGTCGACAGCTGTGTGGCCCATGGCGGATATTCGGCCCTGAAGAAGGTCCTGAAGGAAATGACGCCCGACGAGGTTATCCAGACGGTCAAGGAGTCCGGCCTGCGGGGTCGCGGCGGCGCCGGATTTCCCGCCGGGGTCAAGTGGTCCTTTGTCCCGAAGGGGGACATGGAGAAATACGTGATCTGCAATGCCGATGAGGGAGAACCGGGGACCTTCAAGGACCGCATCCTGATGGAGGAAGATCCGCATCTGCTCCTCGAAGGGATGGCCCTGTGCGGCTATGCCATTGGGGCGAAATCCGGTTGCATCTACATCCGCGGTGAGTACCGCCGGAGTATCAACCGGCTTCAGGCGGCCATCGACCAGGCCGTCGCCAAAGGTCTGCTGGGGAAAGATATCGGCGGCACCGGTTTTGAGTTCAATATCTTCATCAAAGAGGGCGGCGGAGCCTATGTGTGCGGCGAGGAATCGTCCCTGATGAATTCCATGGAAGGGAAAAGAGGCTATCCGCGCTTCCGTCCGCCGTTCCCGGCGGGTGCCGGTTTCATGGGGAAACCCTCGAACGTGAACAATGTGGAAACCTATTGTTCGGTTCCCATGATCATCGATCGGGGACCTGAATGGTACAAGTCTGTCGGGACAACGACCTGTGCGGGTACAAAACTTTACTGCCTGTCGGGAAAGCTCAACCGGACGGGCCTGGTAGAGTTGCCCATGGGGGCGACGCTTCGGGAAATCATCGACGTCTACGGCCAGGGAATGAAAAACGGGAAGAAGTTCAAGTTCGCCCAGGTAGGCGGTTCTGCGGGCGGCATACTGGGGCCCGAATTGCTCGATCTGCCCCTTGATATCGACCAGACCATCAAGGCGGGGGTGACCCTGGGCTCCGGCGTGGTGTTGGTCTGTGATGAAGACACCTGCGCGGTGGATTTCCTCCTGAACATTCTCAGTTTCTTCGAGCATGAGTCATGCGGACAGTGTGTACCCTGCCGTGTCGGAACCAGCCAGATTCACTGGCTGGCGCGGAAGTTTGCCGAAGGAGATGCGACGGAGAAGGACATGGACGTCATGATGGAAAAGGCGACCCTTATGAAGCAGTCCCTCTGCGCTCTGGGGCAGTCACCGATTTTGCCGATCACGACGATCATCAAGTCTTTCCGGGAAGAGTTCGTTCGCCATAGTCAATCGGGCGGAACTTGTCCTGAATGCAGACGCACCCTGGCGAAATTCTACGGAAAAGGATCAAACCATCACTGAAGCACAGAACCGGGTGACGGACGTTGGTATGTGGAGCGGAGAGGAGAGGAGAGGATTTTTCTTCTCCGCTCTACGTCTTCAATATTGCAGAGAAAGGATGACGTAAAAATGAACAGCATGGAATTGGACCAAATTTTTGCTTCCGCCATTGAACGGGAGATCGAAGCCCATGAATTTTACCTGGCCGTCAGCGAAAAAGTCGTCAATCCCTATGTCAAAAAAGTCTTTGCGGAACTGGCACAGGAAGAATTGGGTCATAAGAACCTCCTGACCCAGTGCAAAAACGACCCCACACTGCTGACGAAAATTGAGATACCCCCAGATTACAAAGTCGCCGAAGCGACGGATCTTCCCAAATTTGATATCGGCATGAAGCCGGCAGACGCCATTGCCCTGGCCATGAAGAAAGAAGAGGAAGCGGTCCGCTTTTATCGAGGCATGGCTGCCGGCAGCCGGGATGAGGAGATCAAGAAGCAGTTCGATGCTCTGGCGGCAATGGAATTGACCCACAAAAGCCGGCTGGAAAATATCTTCGTGGATATCGGTTATCCGGAAGTTTTCTAGAAAGAAATCGAATATCTGGGCCGTTTTCGTGAACAAACCTACCCCATAGGCGTTTGGGTCAGGCCGTACCGGTCTTGGCGTGTGGCATGGGTTAGACCGTGCCACACGGCCGTTATATTTTTACTTTAACCACGACTTTCCTGACCGGAGTGGGTCTTTCTCCGGTTCCGGGCAGGTGCAGGTCATGAGGGAAAAAAACGGCAAACATCCCTGCATCGAACCGGAAAAAGGTTGACTCGCCCTCAAACAGGGCGCAGTCGTTTTCTGAATTGTAATCGGCCGCAACGGTCTGACCGGACAAGGGGGCGTATCCAACCCATTCCGTTCCTCTGACCATATACTGGACATCGATATATGTCCGGTGACCTTCCAGTTTACCCGCTTCTCGATCGGTCGTTTCGTAATCAGCAATGACGGCAAAGAGATGATCCCCGTCCAGGTCATGGCGCCCGGCGTCGGCACGATCCAGGTCTGTGCTCCGGATGTACTCCAGGGCTTTCCTGATTCCGTCTCCCAGCCCGGTATAGAGGGCGTAATTTTCAATTCTATCGACGATCATGCAAACCCCTTTGGAGAGAATGTTCGCCTTATAAAAAATAACCGCCACATAGGCAAGATAAAAGATGCTTCCGGGGGGCGATGCCGTGTATACAGGGAGAGATGCCGTTGCATACGCAAAAATTTTTTCGAAAGGAGATGCCATGAGCGTTTTGATTGATTTTTCCATTTTCCCCGTGGATAAGGGAAGCCATGTCGGTCCCTATGTGGCGAAGGTCGTGCGGTTGATCAAGGAGAGCGGTCTTGCGTGCCGGGTCGGGCCGATGGGAACCTGTATCGAAGGATCCTGGCCTGAGGTGATGGCCCTCGTGGACCAATGTTTCAAGACCCTGGAGACGGAGAGCGATCGGATTTACCTGACGATCAAGGGCGACTTCCGCCGGGGAGAAGCGGGGCGGATTGAAAGCAAAGTGAAGGCGGTGGAGGACGTTTAGAAGCGCCTGTTTCCGTCAGCCTTGGGGCTGTTGCTGAAGAATCGGGAGCACCTCGTTCAGATACCTGCAAAATGAGCCGCATAGCGATTTTTGGGAGATGGCCGTGCTTTCTGCCGGATCAAGGTCCATTCGGACCAGGCTCATGAGGAGCCGGTCATCCATAATCAGAAAAGGGGCCCGGTCGATTTCCCGGGCTTTGTGATAACGCCAGCTATAGAGGTTCTTCAGGCGCTGTTTCTGGTGATCCGGAAGGCTGTGGTATCCCGGCAACTTTTTATAGCCGAAGGGGTTGAAGGTTTTTTCATGCCAGGTTACTTTGGTAATGTCCAGAAAGGCCTTGCGGGCGGTTTCGCTTAATCCCTTTTGGTTTAATGCCTCCTTCAGGGAGAGGTAAAGCGGGATCAGGTGAACCGTGTCGAGGGATGCATAGTGGAGCTGTTCTTCCGTCAGGGGACGGATTTCCCATCGGGAGCGCTGGGTTTTCTTCCGTTTTTTGAAGTCCACGGACAGGCATGCCTGAATCAGGGTCTCCAGGGAAAGGAAATGATGCCCCAGGATGGCCGCCGCTTTCTGGGTGTCGAAGATATTGTGGAAGACAAACCCATAATCTCTCTTGATGATCCGGATATCATTGTCCCCCGCATGAAAGATCTTCAGGATATCCGGGTGGACAAAGAGGTCATGGAGGGGAGTCAGGTCAAGACCGGCCAGGGGATCGATGAGATAGGTGTGATGGCTCCCGTGGACCTGAATCAGACAGAGCTTTTCCCGGAAATAATGGAGCGAGTTGTACTCCGTGTCCACGGCTATCATACCCGCTTTGGCAAGAGCTTTACAAGCTGTTACGAGAGATTCCGGCTGGTCGATCCAAGTCCAGGGACAGGTCATAATATCTCCGAGGGTTGTCCACCCTGACTTCAGCGGGGAGAACCCCGAGGTTGGAGGATGGTAGAAAAAATTTGCGATTTTATACAGACAAGAGATAGTAAAAGTCAACAAAAGGTTCACAATTTAAAAAAATAATCGGGTGGGTGGCATGTCGGACAGTCTTGAGGCGACCATTGAAAAGGTCAAAGCCTACTTAAAAGAAAAAGAGGGAATGGATTACTCGGATCAGGTGATTCGCAACTGGATCGGGCCGTCCCATCGGGGGGAGATCAGCAAACCGCAGGGTTACGCGGAAGTGAGCAGGTCCTGCGGGGACGGGATGACGTTCTTCCTCCGGATTCACCAGGACCGGGTTGTTGAGGCCAGATTCACCAGCGAGGGGTGCATCGGCACCATCGCGGCAGGAAATATGACGGCAATACTGGCGGAGGGAAAGACCGTATATGATGCGTTCGACATTGAAGCCCAGTCCGTTGTCGATGCCCTCGGAGGTCTTCCCAAAGGGGAGGAACACTGTGCGGAACTGGCCTG